>NZ_VPBW01000061.1:0-8384 GCF_013418535.1 Acinetobacter sp. YH12137
AATTCAAGTGAATTTGTTTGAAAGAAGAACTTTAAAAGCTTTATTTTCACCCGATAAAATACCCATAAAACAAGAGGAAGCTCATTTGAGCTTCCTCTTGTGAAAAATTGTGGGACAGCAATGAGCCAAAGCTTCCTTTTAGGTCTGAATTTAACTTGAACAATCTATTTTAAGATTTAGAAAAATACTGCTCGCGCCATTCTTTCCAGAAGTACATCACGATCCCGAACATCACTACCGCAATACCAGCAAAGGCATGGCTGCTGATCACTTCGTTATTCAGGGTTGCACCGAGAATCAGGGCAATGATTGGCGTCATTACATTACTGAGGGATACGGTGGATGCAGCCAGACGGCGAATCAGCCAGAAGTAACACAGCATCGCCACAATCGAAGACAGGATCATGGTAAAACCAAAGCCGAATAGCGCCTGCATACTTGGCATTTGTGTTGGGAAAGATTGCCAGATAAAAGGAATGATTAGTAATGATCCCAATGAGGAAACAATCAAAGAACCCGTTGCTTGTGACATTGGTTTTAACGGTGCATTGATCTGCTTCACCCAGAAAATCGAGCTGATATAAGACACCATGCTAATCAGCATTAGGACCACGCCCCACGGATTCACCTTACTATCTGCTGACTCCGCAAAGATAAAACTTAAACCAGCGACGGCAACTGCCATACCGAGCCATTGCAGCCAAATCAGACGATTGGTTTTCAGGATGACATGCCCGATTAGACCTGCAACCAGTGGTGAGAAACCGAAAATCAATGCCATTAAGCCAGAGGTCAAATAATTCGCCGCCAGATAGATAAATAACTGCGCACCAATGAGGTTCAGACTACCTGCTACATAGCTCATCATGGAGGTTCGATCAAATGGCAATGGATTACGCATGGCAGCCAAGATCGCCAACGCCAGCAGAGAAGCGCCGAAATAACGGATGATCAGCACCCACATCGGGTGCACTTCCTGCACGCTCCAGACAATCGCCAGTGGCGTTGCTGCCCAGATCAGCACCAGCAAGGCATAAATACTTGCCGTCACCAGCATGGGAGATGAATTTGAATTCATAAAAGACTCAATTAAATTTTTTTAGAAAGAATTGAACTAACTTCTCGTTCAAATCCACAATCGACAATACTGATGGCGGCAGGGATGCCGCCGCTGAACTGGGATATAGGGATATATCCTCAGTTTAGCAAAAGATTTTTATTACTTTTCATCTTTGAAAAGTAAGCCAAACCTACACAAAGCCATTTCAAATCACAATAGAATGTGAGGTCATGACAGCACAATCTGACAGACATAAAAAAGCAGACCCAAGTTGCCCAAGGTCTGCCCTTTTGTAAACTTATCAATAAAACAAAGTTATTTCACAAGTTTACGAAGATCCTGGCTGAGATCTAAATATTTGTCTGCTTCAAACGCTGCATTCTTGCTGATCAGCTTTTTCAGGTGACGCATTTCTTTTGCCGCATTTACCGTAATACCGCCGACAATAACGCCATCAGTCACACCAAACATCACGAATGATGATTCAGCGCGAAGCTCTGGATTGATTTCACCACGAACTTGCCATTCAGCAGCCGCCATGTCACCTACGAACTGATAATTGATGTCCAACTGATCTGTCCAGAACCATGCCGGGTTAGGTGTCGGATGCTCAACGCCCATCACATGACGTGCAAAGATCCCTGCTTGCAGGTTGGCATTTTCCCAGGTTTCGACACGACGGTGGTTACCGCAGTTACGAAGTTGAGTTGCCACATCACCCGCTGCATAAATGTCTGCATTTGAAGTCTGGCAGTTTTCATTCACTTTAATCGCGAAATCAACATCCAGGCCAGCTTCTACAGCCAATTGTGCATTTGGCACGATACCAATACCATAAACTACAGCATCAGCACGAAGCTCTTCACCACCCTCAAGGGTAATCACCACTTCTTCACCATCCAGTTTGCAATCTGCAATTTTGGTTTCCAGACGAACGTCGATCCCTGCCAAACGTTGTTGTTCAAGCAGGAATTCGCTCAGGATACGAGGTGAACAACGGCCCATCACCATAGGACCCATTTCGATCACAGTTACCTGACACTCTTTGAAACGTGCTGAAGAAGCCAGTTCCAGACCGATCACGCCACCACCAATCAGGACAATACGACGGCCTGATTGCAATACTGGAACCAGTGCTTGTGAATCTTCTAGGTTACGTAGCGTATAAACATGTTTACCCAGCGCATCGAAGTTCGGCAGACGACGAGCTGCGCCGCCTGTAGCAAGCAACAGTTTGTCATAAGCAACAACGTCACCATTTTGAAGTTCAACCGTTTTCGCTTCAGCGTTGATTTTTTTCACGCCATTGCCACGAATGGTTTCTACACCAAGTTCCGCCAGTTTTTCTTCTGACAGGATTTCAATCTTGGTCTCTTCAGGTTTTAGAATCACGTCTTTAGACAGTGGTGGACGCTCATAAGGAAGATGCGTTTCATCACCGATCAGAATGATTTTACCTTCGTATTTGTTGCCACGTAGTTCTAAAATTGCACTCGCACCTGCCTGGCCAGCACCTACAATTACGATGGTTTCGATGTTGCTCATGTCTTTAACCTTTTAACTCTGCAGATACGATGCCGAAGCCCGCAATCCATTCACTGATTTCTTCATAACAGTGCGTTGTCATTTCGTACTCGCCCATTTCGCTTAAAGCAGCAAATGCCGCCATCCACGAACGGACTTCCTGACCACCACGGCCACCATCACGGCGGATTTCAGCTTCAGTCATGGCTTCTAGTGCAGCGAAGTCGGCATTCTTGAATTTTTCAAGCAATGCGATATCCCATTCAGCATTCAGAGGAACTGCAACAGAGGTATCGCCCGCTGCCAGTTTCTGGCCCACTGCAATAATTTTTGACTGACGCGCGTTACGTGCTTCAGGTGTCGGGTTACGACCTGCAATCAGGAACTCTTCCACTTCTGGTGGTACAGAACCCATTTGCGGAGTTGGTGGATCGTGTGACAGACCACCTGTACCTAGGACAAGTACACGCTCATTTTCAAGGTTCAGAGATTTGATGAACTGACCTACAGCACGGCCTAAAGCGATGGTACGCTTCGTAGTTGGCATCGGTGCTGCAGCGCCATTAATGAAAATTGGAATCGTTGGATAACGATCAAGTTTGCCGTCGCACAGGAAGTGCAATGGCTGAGTCACACCATGGTCAGCTTGCATACGGTAAGAATACGCAACGTCCACGCCCTCATCGAGTACACGACGCACTAAGCCCAGTGCTTTGTCTTCTGGTACATCAATGTGTGCATTGTCTTTACCATAGTCCCAGTCACCTGCAGCAGTCGCGCGAATGCCCACACAGAAGCTTGGCATCAGGTCATAGAAGAAACCATTGAAATGGTCAGGACCAAAGGTAATGATCAGGGTTGGGTCGTAAGCTTTTACTTCAGCAGACAGTTTTTCAAACGCTTCACGAACAGCCTGTTCTTTGCGTTTTTCCTGCGGTGAAGCAAATTCCATTAAAGGACTGTGCGATGCACAAATAAGTTTAACGGCCATGAGAGACTCCTTAAAAGGAAGGCAGCCAAGAACAGGCTGCCGAAAAGTCCATTTCAGACTAGATTTTTATTCGTCAAAGAAACCGGCACGTGGCTGACGTAAGCCGCGAATACCCAGACCGCATTCTGCATTGATCAGAACACCAGTCAAAGGACGGTTATTTTGACGAGATGCCAAGAGCACATATGAACCAGTCATATCTTCCGGCTCAGGTAAGAAATTCAGTGGCATGCCACGGGCGATTTTCTCAGGATCACGTGCATCGAGCAGGCCAAGATTTTCCTGACCCAAAGATGCAGCACCTTTGATATTCACATTCATACCTGATGGCGCAACGGCATTGACTCGGACTTTAGGTGCAAGTTCATAAGCCAGTTCTTTCATAATGCCTACACCGGCATGTTTTGATGCAGTGTAAACCGGACCGCCACCTGCAGAATAAAGTGCAGAATTTGACAGTGTGAAAATGATCGAACCTTCAGATTTCACGAGCTCATCAAGTGCAGCTTTGGCACCCAAGATCAGAGATTTGGTATTAATCCCCATAATCTCATCAAAGGCTTTTTCCAGCTGCTCACCTGAAGTATTGACGATATCGGCATAGTGATCCCAGATACCGGCATTACCCACGAAACAGTCGAGTTTACCGTAACGCTCTACAGTCGCTTTAACAGCGCGGACGTTGTCTTCATAGCTGGCCACATCACCTGCGATTGCCAGCACGCGGTCACCAAAATGTGCGTTCAGTGCATCGACTTTAGACTGTGAACGTTGAAGAACGGCCACTTGTGCGCCCTCTTCCAGGAAACGTTCTACCAGTGCCCAACCGAGACCTGAACCACCACCAGTGATCAGTGCAACTTCGCCTTGTAGCCAACCCATGATTACTCTCCTGCCATCTCTACGTATAACGCACCATCTTCAAGTACAACTGGGAATGTTTGAATTGGGTCAGTTGCTGGTAAGCAAAGTGCCTGACCTGTTTTCAAACAGAAGCGAGCTGCGTGAAGTGGACATTCCACTGTACCATCGTCTTCAAGGTAGCCTTCAGACATAGAAGCATTACCGTGTGAACAGCGGTCGTTCATTGCGAAGAATTCGCCACCGTTGTTGAATACTGCAAGCGCTTCGATACCGTTTACGCCGCAATCCACTTTTAACGCTTCACCTTCGTCTAATTCGTCAACTTGGCAAACAAAAATCTTATTCATTAGAAGAACACACTCAGGTTATGTGAGTTATAGGTAACTTGGTCAAGCGTGATCTTACGGTTGAAGATCTGGAAGCCCAGGCCGCCTTCAACTTTGCGGATCTTGTCATGACGTTTACCACAGTAAATCGTAACGTCTTTCTCTTTCTGAGTACGGTACAGTAGGTATGTCACGTACACATCGTATTCGCCTTCAACTTCAGTCGGCTCAACAATCACGTTGCTCACCATGTGAGTGGTACGTGATGGAGGCTCTTCAGCCCAAGCCATACCAGTTTCCAGACGTGCAACACGACGTTCCAGAAGATCTTTCGTATCGTTGAATACCCAGGTAGTAGGTGGTTCAACTGAACGACGACGGTCACGCGTTTGAGCGTTTGGTGTAGTACGTAGCGTGTAAGAAATATCTTCAGCTAGCGTGTCTAACCATTCGCGGAATTTCCAGTCATCAAGAAGCTTGGCTTCTTGATACAGGAACTGACTAATTTGGTGATGAAGTTCTAAACTGATTTGACTCATTTCATAAGCTCCTTCTCATATTCGTCAGCCGCAGCTTCAACGTCTTCCCATTTTTCATGAATCAATAAATCTGCCCAACGGCGGTACATACCACGTGCTGCAGTTTCAGAGAAAATATAGTTAGTGATACCCGGGATACCATCTTCACGTACTTTCTCGTTACCTTTACCCATTTCCATAATGAGTTTGTTTTGACGCGCTTTGTAACCACGTAAAACTTTTTGGATTTCGATCCAGTTTTCAGAGTCATCTTGCTCCAGGAAGCCTGCAGGACCGAAGGCACGAGTTGCAGAACGTTCAAATGCTGCTTGTACATCTTCTGGTGCGTCCGCATCACAGATACAGAATGCCCAAACTTCAGTTTTGTTTGGACCACGTGGGTGCCATACACGAAGAGTCGCAGTACCGTTCAACCAAGACAATGTAGGGAACATGGTGTTGTGACCTGCAAGACGCAGCGCACGAGTTTCACCTAGGCGTTCTTTCACTTCTTCGTAAGTTTCACGGAAGTAGTTCGCTACTTCACCGTCAACCCATACGTTTGCATCTGGTTTCTCTGTGAAGAAGAAGCCTGAACCGTGACCACGTGAACCGTATTGGATCGCGTCTTTCGCAGTTTCCCAAACTGGACGAGCAGTTTGTGCAGCACCTAATTTCTTAGAAGATTCGTCGTCTGGTTTTGCACCAAGCACCTGAATTGCAGATGCGTGAGAGAACAACGCGTGATATTGGTCAGATGCGAACTGTTCAGCTGCAAATTTCCAGTTACACTCGATTTCCCATTTGTGTACACCACCCACAATCACAGTACCGCCTTCACGACGATCTACAACACCGTCCAGGTACCAAGCGATATCGCCCATGTATTCTTCTAGATCTGGCGTAGTTTCATCCCAGCATCCGAAAATCAGGCCTTTGTATGATTTAACACGGTTAACTTCTACCAGACCCCATTGTTCTTTACATGCACCATGTGGGTAAGCACGATCTTCAAGCGGGATGTCTTTTAGAGAACCATCAATACCGTATGACCAGCCGTGGTATGGGCAAGTGAACGCACGTGTATTACCACAGTCTGCGAAGCTTACGCGCATAGAACGGTGACGGCATTGGTTTAAGAATGCTTTGATTGAGCCATCTTTTTGGCGTGCCACGATGATTGGATCTTCACCCATGTAGGTATTGAAGAAATCGCCAGCCTTAGGAATTTGGCTTTCATGGCAAAGGAATAACCATGTACGACCGAAGACACGTTCAAGTTCTAATTCGTAAATGTCAGGATCTGTATAGATAGATGGCGTGATACGTCCATTTTGTGCATCGACTAAAGCGTCGATTTCGCGCACATCAATTTTTCCACTCATGAAAAGCTCTCCTGTGACCAGTTATGGCACAAAGTAATAGACTCAACTTTTCAACGATGATGGATTTTAGGGCGGTTTTGGGGAAATATTTTTTTTGTTTCAATTAATAGTTTTAAGCAATTATTCTAGGCGTGTATTTTTATATTAAAACACTAATCAATCCCTACAAAGCATTTACTTTCTAAATGACAAAATAATCTTCACGACATAGTTGTTTATAGATTATACTCTTCTGAAATTATAGTAAGACATTTTTTGGATTACTCGACGGGCTGATGATATGGAATTACGACACCTCCGCTACTTCATTACTGTGGCTGAAGAACTCAACTTCAGTAAGGCAGCACTCAAACTTTACACGGCTCAGCCATCACTTAGTCAGCAAATCAAAGATTTGGAAGAAGATGTCGGTGTCAAACTGCTACACCGTACCAAGCGTAAAGTCGAACTGACCGAAGAAGGTGCTGTATTCCTAGAACAGGCTCGCCTGACGCTGGCACAAGCCGATAAGGCGATTGCCATGGCCCGTCAAGTCTCACAGGCCAAGCAGCAGATGCTACGCATCGGTTTCGTCCCTGTCGCAGAGATGAAAATCTTCCCGTATATCTTGCCGAATCTGCGCGTGCAAAACCCTGATTTAAAAATTGAATTGCTCAGTCTGAACAATAATGAGCAAATGCGATTATTGAAGAAAGGCGAACTGGATCTGACCTTTACCCGTCACAATTTCCATAGTGATGAAATTGAAAGCCAGTTTGTGATTCGTGAGCCATTGATCTTCATTTTGCCGAAGGATCATCCTTTAGCGAAATACGACCGTATTCCAGTTAAATTACTGAATGGTATAGATTTTATTATTCCATCTGCAGAACAGTCACAGACCCTGCACAATACGATTATGGAATTTGCCAAGACCAATGGCATTGAGCTTAATATTGTGCAAAAGGCGGATAATATCCTGTTCAATATCAACTCGATTGGAATGGGCTTGGGCTGTGCCATCCTGCCAGGCTATATCGCACCATTGACCATGAACAATACTGTAATCCGCCCGCTGGATGTAGAACTTCCCTTTTTAGATCTTTATGTTAGCTATCGCAAGGATAGTAATTCAGTCGCAGTGAAGAAGTTCCTGGAACTCCTGACTCGCGTATTTTACCTAGACATTAACCGCGACGAACCACATTAATTTTCTATTTTTATAGCAGCACACGTAATTTCCTCTGAGAATATGTGTGCTTTTTTGTTTTTATTTTTTCTGATCAAAATTTCATTTTATATTCATTTTTCCTATGACAGGCCATATCTAGCTTGGCTTCCAACATCTCCGACCATGGCTTATTAGGTTTAATTTTTGCTCAAATTAGGCTTCTTTTACAACTTAAGTCTAATAAGAAGTCTAAGGCCCATTTTAATTTTTGAAATTCTGATTAATAGCTAAAAAGCATTAAAAATGTGGCGGATTCAAGCAGCAAGTGCAACAGTATAAAAACCAGCCATAACTTCACTTGGCGTATACCAGCCTAGTGTTTTTCTAGGACGATGGTTGAGTGAAAATTCTATCTGCTCTATTTCATCGTTTGACACGTCATCAAACGATGATGATTTTGGCAGATATTGACGGATTAAACCATTCGTATTTTCATTTCTAGCTCGCTGAATAGACTTGTAAGGATCAGCAAAATACGTCTCTATGCCAGCATCAGTAATTCTTTT
>NZ_VPBW01000062.1:0-7967 GCF_013418535.1 Acinetobacter sp. YH12137
ACTTCATGTACAACCATCATTTTAAAGGCGAAGCTATAATCACGTTGTGTGCGTTTAACTCGTTGTTCTTGTGCATGTTCCATAAAATAAGTCTCTTAAGGTGTAAACTTATTTCAGGACGGGACAAAATATAAAATGAAAAAAGCACTCAATATTGAGTGCTTTTTTGAGTCGAGCAGGGGCGGTTATTAACTGAGGTGTTCACCAAACAGGCTCAAAGCTTCTTCAGCCGTAAAAATATAACGGCTATTACAGAACTGACAGTCCATCTCAATTGGATTCTGGAATTCTAAAGTTTCACGAACCGATTCTACACCAATCTGCTGTAAGGCAATCGCACAACGTTCTTTAGAACAGGTACAGCCAAACTGCAAATATTCTACTTCTGGTAAGCGCACTTCTTCTTCGTTATATAAACGATAGAGAATTTCATTGGCCTCCAGAGTGACCAGTTCTTCTGTTTTTAATGTTTCAGTCAGCATGGTCAGACGTGGCCATAAGTCTTCATCGACACGGCGTTGTTCTTCTTCACTGTTACGCGGTAGCAATTGAATCAGCAAACCACCTGCACGATTGTTATCACTGGCCAGCACGATACGTGTCGGAATCTGGGCAGACAGGTCATAATATTGCATCAGACAGCCAGCCAGATTTTCCTGATCAAGCGGAACAATACCTTGATAACGTTCACCAAATTCAGGCTCGATATTGATAAACAGCACTGGATTAGTCAGTGATTTTAAAACTGTGCTGCTATCTTCTGCTGCCTGAAAGTGTGGATCTTCTTCGTAATCCGCCAGTGCACGTACTTCACCGCGATGGTTACATTCAGCCATTGCCCATTTAAATGTGCCTGAAGCCTGAATTTGTAGGCTGATACGCCCTTTAATTTTCAGGGTGCTGGCCAATAGTGCAGTGGCGCTCAGCATTTCACCTAACAGGATTTTTACTGCAGGCGCATAGTCACGCTGGGCCAAAATTGTTTGTAAAGCTTCTTCAAGATGCACCACTTCACCACGAACAGGGCTATCTTCAATAAAAAAGCGTTGGCGTAAATCAGACATAAAATTCTCCATAACCCTGCTTTAATGGTGGCATTATTGTAAAACACAAGTTATGCCAGATCATCTCTTATGGCATCAATTCCTGAAGCGTTGTTGTCCTGTTGCGTGTCCGTATCCTGTTCTGGTGCTTTTTTTAGCTGATCCTTAGCAAGAAGATGCTCCAGTTCTGCCAGTGTATTCCTTGAGCCTGCGAAATTAAACGGACTCTCCGTATCCAGATGAAATTGACTATTGAGCAGGTTTTCATCGTGAGTATGAAACTCATGGATCTTTTGTTGCGCCTGTTCTTCAGACAACCCACTCAGCTGACCTAGCAGACACTGACTTAGTTCTAGTGCAGAAGCATAGGTTTCTCGCCAGATTCGTTCCACGCCCAGCTCCTGAAGTAAATGGACATGATGCCGGTCACGTGCCCGTACCCATAAAGACATATCAGGATAATTTAATCGCAGATGTCGGATGGTCAGCAGTGAATCTTCAATATCATCAATGGCGACAATCACATGCTGAACCGTATCCAGATGTGCCTGAGCTAAAGCCTCTGGCTCAGTCGCATTGGCCTGATAGAAGGTAATACCGTAAGAGGTCAGCAATTCAGTTGCTTCGATATTGCTGTCCATCACACTGAATTTTTGCTGCTGTTGCAGCAAAATACGGGCAATGATCTGGCCAAAACGGCCAAAACCGATTAATAAAATTGGTGAGGTATTTGGTGGAAGGCTTTCAATGTCAAAGGTCGCTGCCAAATGATTTTGCTGATCCAGTCGTGGCAGAATCTGGTTATGCAATAACCAATAAAGTGCCGGTGTGAGTAGCATGGATATACTTGCCATCCACATTAATGGGGAGAGCAGGGTGGGAGTAATGATCTGCTGCGAAAGTGCAATGATGAGTGCCAGAAAAGCGAACTCACCACTTTGTGCCACACTGGCAGCCAGTAGCGTACTGTTGCGCCAGCTATGCTGATAATAACGTGCCAATCCTAAGGTAATCACAAATTTAATCAGGATCAGCGAAAGTGTTCCGGCAATAATCAATACGGGTTGAGTCAGTACATCGGCAAACTGCAATGACATGCCCAGACTGATAAAAGCCAACCCAATCAATAAACCGCTAAAAGGCTGCAGACTCTTTTCAATCGAAATCCGGAAATCAGAATCTGCCAGTAACATACCGGAAAATAATGCTGCCAGGTACAGATTCAGTCCCAGCGTATCCATCAGGACTAGTAAGCCCAGGAAAATGACAATAGCAATAATGCTATGCAATTCATGACGACCACTTTTGGCAATCCAGCGATAAAGCGGCTGCATGAAATAGCGGTTACATAGAAATAAGCCAGTAAAGGTAGCCATCATGGCAGCAAAATAAGCTATGCCATGTTCTGTTGAACTGACGCCTGCAAAGAGCGGAATTGCTGCAATGACAGGAATTGCAATCAGTGCATGAATCAGAGTGTTGGCATAAGCGGATTGACCATAACTGGTCGCCAGTTGTTGCTGATTGTTTAAAAACTGCGTGACCAACGTCATGGCAGAGAGGCTGCCTGCCATTCCGATAACAATACTGGAAACCAGATTCTGATCGAGAAAGAACCAGGCCAGCAGGCCAAAAATCAGGGTCGTGCTCAGTACCTGTAAAATGGCCATAAACCACAGGGATTGTCTAAGCTGAAGAATTCGTTGTGGTCTGAGTTGTAGGCCAATCCAGAACATTAGGGCCAACAGGCTGATTTGAATAAAAGTCTGCATCACCTCAGGCGCAGAGATCAGCGCTAAGGCACTCGACCCAATGATTAAACCTGTCAGTAAATAGCCCAGCACTGTTGGCAGTCTGAGTTTATGGCTCAGTGGCACCATGAACAGTGCAATCGCCAGAACCAGCGCTATTTGTAACAGTATCGACATTTTTCCGCCTTAAATTTTATTTTCATCCAGTCTTAAAGTTGAGCCTTTATCAAATGAAGATGGTCTCAATATTTTAGCTGAGTTCTTGTGGATCGATATCCAGTGTCAGCTTCATATTGGATGGCTTATCCTGTAACAGGTTTTGCCACCAGCTACGGACATAATAATGCAAACGGGCACGGTCTGCGGACAATAGCACCATATGGGATTGATAGCGTCCGGCTTTGCGTTCCATCGGGGCAGGAATGGGACCCCAGATGTCCAGCACCAGATCGGGATATTGCCTGAGCAGGGCAGCATGTTTCTGTAAGAATTCGGTATTTTGTGCCTGATCTTTGGATTCACAGCGAATCAGCACGGCATAACGAAAAGGAGGCATCTGGGCGATTTGCCGTTCGGTCAAAGTCTGCTTGGCAAAAGCGCGGTAATTTTCAGTGACTAAGGTATTCAGCAGCGCATGATCAGGTCTTAGGGTCTGTAAATATACATCCCCTTTATGTTCCCCACGTCCTGCACGACCTGCGACCTGTACGATCAATTGTGCTGTACGTTCTGTGGCCCGGAAATCGACGCTAAGAAGACCAGAATCGATATCCAAAATTGCAACCAGCGTGACATAAGGAAAATGATGGCCTTTGGCCAGCATCTGGGTACCGAGCAGAATCGCAGGCTCACTTTTCTGAATCTTGTCATAGATTTTCTGCCAGCTGCCAACCCGGCTGGTTGAGTCGCGATCGACCCGGATCACTTCAAAATCTGGAAAAAGCTCATTCAGATGTTCTTCAACTTTTCCAGTCCCCATGCCTAAAGTAGCCAACTCCTGATGCTGGCATTGCGGGCATTGTTCAGGCATACGATGAATGGTGCCACAGTGATGACAATGCAGATGCTGATAAGGTTGCCGATGCACAGTGAAATTGGCATCACAGTTCGGACACTGCGCCTGCCAACCACAACTGCCACAGATCAATACGGGTGCATAACCACGACGATTCAGAAAAATGAGCACCTGTTCTTTTTTGGCCAGGCGTTTTTTGATTTCTTCAATCAGATGCAGGCTGATGCCATGCTGCTTTGGTGCCACTTTTAAATCCAGAATATGGATTTTTGGCATTAGTGCTGTACCCGCGCGTTGATTCAGTTCCAGCACCTGCATTTTGCCTTGCTGCACCAGCGCATAGCTGTCAATGCTGGGGGTGGCCGAACCCAAGAGGACTGGACATTGCTGTAAATGTCCCCGGTACAATGCCACATCACGGGCATGATAGCGAAAGCCTTCCTGCTGTTTAAAAGACAGGTCATGCTCTTCATCCAGAATGATCAAACCCAGATTCGGCATCGGTGTATAGATCGCAGAACGGGTGCCAAGCACAATGGACGCTTTACCGGTTTCAGCGGCTTGCCAGGCTTGTAAGCGTTTACTGTCATTCAGGCCAGAGTGAAGCAGGGCAATATGACAATGGAAACGGGACTGAAAGCGGCTAATGGTTTGTGGCGTCAGTCCGATTTCAGGTACTAGTACCAGTACCTGCTTGCCCTGTTTAAGTACTTGTTCCATGATCTGAAGATAGACTTCAGTTTTGCCACTGCCAGTCAGGCCATCAAGTAAAAAGGCCTGATATTGCTTGCGGTATTTCAGTACTTGCTGAATCGCATGCTTTTGTTCTGGATTGGCTGTTAATGGCATCTGGGCCAGTTGTACAGGTTGCGGGCTAAAATCCTGTGCTTCCAGGACACATTCGCAAATCCCTTTTTTTTCGAGCGCTTTTAAAGTCGCAGTTTCAATTCCGGCCAGATTTAAGAGATTCTCAGTTGTTCCCACCGGATGCAGTTTTAGAATCCGATAAGCTTCCTGTTGCCTCTCGGAACGCCGAACTTTGGCTTCAGCTTCATGATCCAGCAATTTCCAGTTTCGGGCCAGCAGGTTATAAGGTTTGCCCTGACGCAATAAAGTCGGTAAGGCAGTCTGGATCACTTCCCCGATAGGAAACTGGTAATACTGTGCTGACCAGGTCAATACACTTAAAACCTGGGAATTGATAATGGCACGGTCATCTAAAAGCTCGGTAATCGCTTTCAGTTTGAAACTGGGATCAATCGGAGCATCTAGCGGTAATTTTTCAGTAATCACGCCGACCAGATTTTGCCGGCCAAAAGAAACCGCGACTCGGGCACCCACTTCTGCCTGCTGATATTGTTCCTGACTCAAGCTATAGTCAAAACAGTCAAACAGATGCACCGGCACTGCAACACGAACACGATAAATAGGGGCAGTAACGGGAACAGAATTTGGCATAGTAACAGAGTGGGTCCTGATGAAATTTCGTCGTGCTCAAAGTTCAGTTATGTTAGAGTGAGCAGATAATTTATATTGAAGAATATGAATGATTTTGATGGTCTGACGCAACAGCGTTAAGCAAAATTTTGGAAAATTAGAGCATTACAATGCCTGCATATCAGTTTACTGCGCTTGACGCTTCAGGGAAGCAGCAAAAAGGCGTGCTTGAGGGGGATTCAGCACGACAAATCCGGCAACAGCTTCGGGATCAGGCGCTAATTCCGGTCTCTGTAGATCCGGTTGAGAAAAAAGACCAGCACTACCGTCGCAAATGGTTTGAAAAAAGCATTACTGCTTATGATTTGGCTCTTATGACCCGACAACTCTCGGTACTGGTCGCTGCCGCAATTCCGCTGGAAGAAGCTATTCGCGCCGTTGGCAAGCAGAGCGAAAAAGTTCATGTGCAAAATCTGCTGATGTCAGTACGTTCTAAAGTGCTGGAAGGACATAGCTTGGCTCAGGCGCTACAACAGTCTGGACGTTTTCCAGAGCTGTATATTGCCACCATTGCGGCTGGTGAACGTTCTGGTCACTTGGACCTGATCTTGGATCAGTTAGCTGACTATACCGAAAATCGTTTTGCTATGCAGAAAAAGATTCAAGGGGCGATGATCTATCCGATTATTTTGCTCTTGATGTCTTTTGCAATTGTGATGGGTCTGATGACCTATGTAGTACCGGATATCGTCAAGACCTTTGATCAAAGTAAAGATGCCTTGCCTTGGATTACAGTGACTTTAATGAAAGCCAGCGATTTTATCCGGATCGCGTGGCCATTTTTATTGATAGGGAGTGCGGTAGGTATTTTTCTTCTGGTACGGTTTTTAAGAACGACCGCTGGGCATTATGCTTTTGATCGTCTAACTCTGAAACTACCTTTATTCGGAAAATTATCACGCGGTATTAATGCTGCCCGTTTTGCCAGTACTCTATCGATTCTGACCCAGTCCGGTGTACCTTTGGTAGATGCCTTACGCATTGGAGCGGCGGTAAGTAATAACTGGGTGATCCGGGATTCGGTTAATCTGGCTGCTGAAAAAGTGACTGAAGGCGGGAACCTGGCTACCCAGTTGGAACGTAGTGGTTATTTCCCCCCGATGATGGTACAAATGATCAAAAGTGGTGAAGCCTCGGGGGAGCTGGATCGTATGCTGGAACGGGCATCGACCATGCAGGATCGGGAAGTGACCACGCTGATTTCGACATTACTCGCACTTCTAGAGCCGCTGATGCTGGTACTCATGGCCAGTATTGTGCTGGTAATTGTGATCGCAGTGATGCTGCCAATCGTCAATATGAATAATATGATTTAAATAACATGTGTAACGTCTACAAAGAATTGAAAGTGCCTGAAACTTTCTAAAGATGAATGAGAGATATTGAATGAAAAGGAATCCAAATCAAGCCATAGACCCTTCAACTACAGCTGTTGAACCTACCGTACGTGTGAGCCAGTTACGTGCACATCGTGCCTCAGGTTTTACCCTGATTGAAGTAATGGTGGTTATTGTTATTCTCGGTGTGCTTGCGGCCCTAATTGTTCCAAATGTAATGGGACGCGGTGAAAAGGCTAAAGTGGATACCACAGTCATCAAATTGCAAAGTATTGCGGGTTCACTGGATCAATATAAGCTGGACAATGGCAAATATCCAAGCATGCAGGAAGGTGGTCTGGATGCGCTGGTAAATCAGCCGGCAACAGCGAAGAACTGGCTCCCAGGCGGCTATGTGAAAGGTGGTTATCCAAAAGACAGCTGGGATAATGACCTGCAATACGTGATTCCGGGAACTAACGGCCGTGCCTTCGACTTGTATTCTTTTGGTGCTGATGGACAGGCGGGTGGCGAAGGAACTGATGCTGATATTTATTACCAACCTTAACTGATAATTATTATAAATTAGTAGGTTATTGAATATATCACTTCACTTGATTGATTGTTTCAATATTGGGTGAAGTGATAATAACTCTCAATCATAAAATATAATATAAATAACTGAATTTAATGCTATTACTATAATATTGATGATTTGATAGTTATAATAAGAATTATTCCCATATTTATCTATTACAATTATCGTAAAATGTGAATAAATATAGACTTTCTATTTACAAAAAATAGCTCATAATATTCTTAATGGCCCTTTTTTAGCCAAAGGAGAATGGTATGAAAGCATTAATATTGTCGGATGAAATAAACCAGTTTCATTGGTCGATGCTGAAATCTGTTCTTTTGGTTTTAAGCATTCTTCCAGCCAGCCAAGGAATTTTGCATTTATGGCAGACCACTGAAGGCAGCAGCCAGATTATGGTGGGTTTCTTTGCCATTAGCATGATGAGTACCTTATTCGTACTATGCTTCTGGTCAGCATTAAAAGCATCTGTCGTGCAGTTTAAACAAGAACAGGCTTCTGCATTTGAAAACGGTATTGTACAGATCTATCGTTATATTCCAATGTTGTCACTGGCGAGCATGTTATCTTATCTGGTGATCCAGTTTTAATAACATATAGATAAAAAACGAGGCATGAACCTCACTGCTGTCCCATAGTTTGCTTTAAATAAAAAAACCTGAGTCCTAACAGTTAAAATATGAGTGCAAACAAACACTTTAACGACCAGGATTCAGGTTTTGTCACATCAGAATACCGTATTTCATG
>NZ_VPBW01000063.1:0-7815 GCF_013418535.1 Acinetobacter sp. YH12137
GGCCAGGCCTCAGCATTTTATTATGGTGATCCCCTGGGCGAAATGCGCCTGGTAAGCAGAGTTTTTGAAATGTAAGGCCTTTGAATAAGACAAAAGGCTGCCTCATCGCTAACTTTGCAACAGTGCCACATCAAGGCCCGATCCTTGGAGCCCTTGCCCTCCCGCACGATGATCGTGCCGTGATCGAAATCCAGATCCTTGACCCGCAGTTGCAAACCCTCACTGATCCGCATGCCCGTTCCATACAGAAGCTGGGCGAACAAACGATGCTCGCCTTCCAGAAAACCGAGGATGCGAACCACTTCATCCGGGGTCAGCACCACCGGCAAGCGCCGCGACGGCCGAGGTCTTCCGATCTCCTGAAGCCAGGGCAGATCCGTGCACAGCACCTTGCCGTAGAAGAACAGCAAGGCCGCCAATGCCTGACGATGCGTGGAGACCGAAACCTTGCGCTCGTTCGCCAGCCAGGACAGAAATGCCTCGACTTCGCTGCTGCCCAAGGTTGCCGGGTGACGCACACCGTGGAAACGGATGAAGGCACGAACCCAGTGGACATAAGCCTGTTCGGTTGGTAAGCTGTAATGCAAGTAGCGTATGCGCTCACGCAACTGGTCCAGAACCTTGACCGAACGCAGCGGTGGTAACGGCGCAGTGGCGGTTTTCATGGCTTGTTATGACTGTTTTTTTGTACAGTCTATGCCTCGGGCATCCAAGCAGCAAGCGCGTTACGCCGTGGGTCGATGTTTGATGTTATGGAGCAGCAACGATGTTACGCAGCAGGGCAGTCGCCCTAAAACAAAGTTAACTCGAGGGAGAAATCGTGAAGTTATCACTAATGGCTGCCAAGTCGAAGAACGGTATTATCGGTAATGGACCAGATATTCCATGGAGCGCCAAAGGCGAGCAACTTCTATTTAAGGCAATTACATATAATCAATGGCTTTTAGTTGGACGCAAAACTTTTGAGTCAATGGGCGCTCTCCCAAATCGAAAGTATGCAGTTGTAACTCGCTCTAATTTTTCTACGAATGATGAGGGTGTAATGGTTTTCTCCTCAATTCAGGATGCCTTAATAAATTTAGAGGAAATCACGGATCATGTTATCGTTTCTGGTGGTGGTGAAATATACAAAAGCTTGATTTCCAAAGTAGATACTTTGCATATTTCAACAGTCGACATCGAGCGAGATGGAGACATAGTTTTTCCTGAAATCCCAGATACATTCAAGTTGGTATTTGAGCAAGATTTCGAGTCTAACATTAACTATTGTTATCAAATCTGGCAAAAGAGTTAACAAGCGCCTGCAATCTGACCTCCGGTTACTGTCACCTTTTTTTGCGGTGGAGCTGCAAAAAAGGCGCCATTAACCTCCGGCAGTTGAGGCGGGCGTTAGCCATATTATGGAGCCTCATGCTTTTATATAAAATGTGTGACAATCAAAATTATGGGGTTACTTACATGAAGTTTTTATTGGCATTTTCGCTTTTAATACCATCCGTGGTTTTTGCAAGTAGTTCAAAGTTTCAGCAAGTTGAACAAGACGTTAAGGCAATTGAAGTTTCTCTTTCTGCTCGTATAGGTGTTTCCGTTCTTGATACTCAAAATGGAGAATATTGGGATTACAATGGCAATCAGCGCTTCCCGTTAACAAGTACTTTTAAAACAATAGCTTGCGCTAAATTACTATATGATGCTGAGCAAGGAAAAGTTAATCCCAATAGTACAGTCGAGATTAAGAAAGCAGATCTTGTGACCTATTCCCCTGTAATAGAAAAGCAAGTAGGGCAGGCAATCACACTCGATGATGCGTGCTTCGCAACTATGACTACAAGTGATAATACTGCGGCAAATATCATCCTAAGTGCTGTAGGTGGCCCCAAAGGCGTTACTGATTTTTTAAGACAAATTGGGGACAAAGAGACTCGTCTAGACCGTATTGAGCCTGATTTAAATGAAGGTAAGCTCGGTGATTTGAGGGATACGACAACTCCTAAGGCAATAGCCAGTACTTTGAATAAATTTTTATTTGGTTCCGCGCTATCTGAAATGAACCAGAAAAAATTAGAGTCTTGGATGGTGAACAATCAAGTCACTGGTAATTTACTACGTTCAGTATTGCCGGCGGGATGGAACATTGCGGATCGCTCAGGTGCTGGCGGATTTGGTGCTCGGAGTATTACAGCAGTTGTGTGGAGTGAGCATCAAGCCCCAATTATTGTGAGCATCTATCTAGCTCAAACACAGGCTTCAATGGCAGAGCGAAATGATGCGATTGTTAAAATTGGTCATTCAATTTTTGACGTTTATACATCACAGTCGCGCTGATAAGGCTAACAAGGCCATCAAGTTGACGGCTTTTCCGTCGCTTGTTTTGTGGTTTAACGCTACGCTACCACAAAACAATCAACTCCAAAGCCGCAACTTATGGCGGCGTTAGACATCATGAGGGTAGCGGTGACCATCGAAATTTCGAACCAACTATCAGAGGTGCTAAGCGTCATTGAGCGCCATCTGGAATCAACATTGCTGGCCGTGCATTTGTACGGCTCCGCAGTGGATGGCGGCCTGAAGCCATACAGCGATATTGATTTGTTGGTTACTGTGGCCGTAAAGCTTGATGAAACGACGCGGCGAGCATTGCTCAATGACCTTATGGAGGCTTCGGCTTTCCCTGGCGAGAGCGAGACGCTCCGCGCTATAGAAGTCACCCTTGTCGTGCATGACGACATCATCCCGTGGCGTTATCCGGCTAAGCGCGAGCTGCAATTTGGAGAATGGCAGCGCAATGACATTCTTGCGGGTATCTTCGAGCCAGCCATGATCGACATTGATCTAGCTATCCTGCTTACAAAAGCAAGAGAACATAGCGTTGCCTTGGTAGGTCCGGCAGCGGAGGAATTCTTTGACCCGGTTCCTGAACAGGATCTATTCGAGGCGCTGAGGGAAACCTTGAAGCTATGGAACTCGCAGCCCGACTGGGCCGGCGATGAGCGAAATGTAGTGCTTACGTTGTCCCGCATTTGGTACAGCGCAATAACCGGCAAAATCGCGCCGAAGGATGTCGCTGCCGACTGGGCAATAAAACGCCTACCTGCCCAGTATCAGCCCGTCTTACTTGAAGCTAAGCAAGCTTATCTGGGACAAAAAGAAGATCACTTGGCCTCACGCGCAGATCACTTGGAAGAATTTATTCGCTTTGTGAAAGGCGAGATCATCAAGTCAGTTGGTAAATGATGTCTAACAATTCGTTCAAGCCGACCGCGCTACGCGCGGCGGCTTAACTCCGGCGTTGGGCGCACAATAAGGCTCCTTGCAGAGTTGCTTGAAAGTTGTTACGATTCAAATTTAATCATGAGATAGTCAGCAGATGAGCACTTCCAAGAACGCAGACAAGTAAGCCGCAGCAACCTTCATTTTTCGGTTGTTGCGGCGTTCTCATGAATCCTTTTGCTCTACGGGAGCGCCGCCAAATCCTTTGTTCAAGGAGATGGTTTCGTGCGCTCAAAAAACTTTAGTTGGCGGTACTCCCTTGCCGCCACGGTGTTGTTGTTATCACCGTTCGATTTATTGGCATCACTCGGCATGGACATGTACTTGCCAGCAGTGCCGTTTATGCCAAACGCGCTTGGTACGACAGCGAGCACAATTCAGCTTACGCTGACAACGTACTTGGTCATGATTGGTGCCGGTCAGCTCTTGTTTGGACCGCTATCGGACCGACTGGGGCGCCGCCCCGTTCTACTGGGAGGTGGCCTCGCCTACGTTGTGGCGTCAATGGGCCTCGCTCTTACGTCATCGGCTGAAGTCTTTCTGGGGCTTCGGATTCTTCAGGCTTGTGGTGCCTCGGCGTGCCTTGTTTCCACATTTGCAACAGTACGTGACATTTACGCAGGTCGCGAGGAAAGTAATGTCATTTACGGCATACTCGGATCCATGCTGGCCATAGTCCCGGCGGTAGGCCCATTGCTCGGAGCGCTCGTCGACATGTGGCTTGGGTGGCGGGCTATCTTTGCGTTTCTAGGTTTGGGCATGATCGCTGCATCTGCAGCAGCGTGGCGATTCTGGCCTGAAACCCGGGTGCAACGAGTTGCGGGCTTGCAATGGTCGCAGCTGCTACTCCCCGTTAAGTGCCTGAACTTCTGGTTGTACACGTTGTGTTACGCCGCTGGAATGGGTAGCTTCTTCGTCTTTTTCTCCATTGCGCCCGGACTAATGATGGGCAGGCAAGGTGTGTCTCAGCTTGGCTTCAGCCTGCTGTTCGCCACAGTGGCAATTGCCATGGTGTTTACGGCTCGTTTTATGGGGCGTGTGATACCCAAGTGGGGCAGCCCAAGTGTCTTGCGAATGGGAATGGGATGCCTGATAGCTGGAGCAGTATTGCTTGCCATCACCGAAATATGGGCTTTGCAGTCCGTGTTAGGCTTTATTGCTCCAATGTGGCTAGTGGGTATTGGTGTCGCCACAGCGGTATCTGTGGCGCCCAATGGCGCTCTTCGAGGATTCGACCATGTTGCTGGAACGGTCACGGCAGTCTACTTCTGCTTGGGCGGTGTACTGCTAGGAAGCATCGGAACGTTGATCATTTCGCTGTTGCCGCGCAACACGGCTTGGCCGGTTGTCGTGTACTGTTTGACCCTTGCAACAGTCGTGCTCGGTCTGTCTTGTGTTTCCCGAGTGAAGGGCTCTCGCGGCCAGGGGGAGCATGATGTGGTCGCGCTACAAAGTGCGGAAAGTACATCAAATCCCAATCGTTGAGAGAATGTGGCAAGCTATCGCCCAACAAATCGCTGCAGCCGACCCAAAACCGCTACGCGGTTTCGGTCGGCTGAGCTCAGGCGTTAAACATCATGAGGGAAGCGGTGATCGCCGAAGTATCGACTCAACTATCAGAGGTAGTTGGCGTCATCGAGCGCCATCTCGAACCGACGTTGCTGGCCGTACATTTGTACGGCTCCGCAGTGGATGGCGGCCTGAAGCCACACAGTGATATTGATTTGCTGGTTACGGTGACCGTAAGGCTTGATGAAACAACGCGGCGAGCTTTGATCAACGACCTTTTGGAAACTTCGGCTTCCCCTGGAGAGAGCGAGATTCTCCGCGCTGTAGAAGTCACCATTGTTGTGCACGACGACATCATTCCGTGGCGTTATCCAGCTAAGCGCGAACTGCAATTTGGAGAATGGCAGCGCAATGACATTCTTGCAGGTATCTTCGAGCCAGCCACGATCGACATTGATCTGGCTATCTTGCTGACAAAAGCAAGAGAACATAGCGTTGCCTTGGTAGGTCCAGCGGCGGAGGAACTCTTTGATCCGGTTCCTGAACAGGATCTATTTGAGGCGCTAAATGAAACCTTAACGCTATGGAACTCGCCGCCCGACTGGGCTGGCGATGAGCGAAATGTAGTGCTTACGTTGTCCCGCATTTGGTACAGCGCAGTAACCGGCAAAATCGCGCCGAAGGATGTCGCTGCCGACTGGGCAATGGAGCGCCTGCCGGCCCAGTATCAGCCCGTCATACTTGAAGCTAGACAGGCTTATCTTGGACAAGAAGAAGATCGCTTGGCCTCCCGCGCAGATCAGTTGGAAGAATTTGTTCACTACGTGAAAGGCGAGATCACCAAGGTAGTCGGCAAATAATGTCTAACAATTCGTTCAAGCCGACGCCGCTTCGCGGCGCGGCTTAACTCAAGCGTTAGATGCACTAAGCACATAATTGCTCACAGCCAAACTATCAGGTCAAGTCTGCTTTTATTATTTTTAAGCGTGCATAATAAGCCCTACACAAATTGGGAGATATATCATGAAAGGCTGGCTTTTTCTTGTTATCGCAATAGTTGGCGAAGTAATCGCAACATCCGCATTAAAATCTAGCGAGGGCTTTACTAAGCTTGCCCCTTCCGCCGTTGTCATAATCGGTTATGGCATCGCATTTTATTTTCTTTCTCTGGTTCTGAAATCCATCCCTGTCGGTGTTGCTTATGCAGTCTGGTCGGGACTCGGCGTCGTCATAATTACAGCCATTGCCTGGTTGCTTCATGGGCAAAAGCTTGATGCGTGGGGCTTTGTAGGTATGGGGCTCATAATTGCTGCCTTTTTGCTCGCCCGATCCCCATCGTGGAAGTCGCTGCGGAGGCCGACGCCATGGTGACGGTGTTCGGCATTCTGAATCTCACCGAGGACTCCTTCTTCGATGAGAGCCGGCGGCTAGACCCCGCCGGCGCTGTCACCGCGGCGATCGAAATGCTGCGAGTCGGATCAGACGTCGTGGATGTCGGACCGGCCGCCAGCCATCCGGACGCGAGGCCTGTATCGCCGGCCGATGAGATCAGACGTATTGCGCCGCTCTTAGACGCCCTGTCCGATCAGATGCACCGTGTTTCAATCGACAGCTTCCAACCGGAAACCCAGCGCTATGCGCTCAAGCGCGGCGTGGGCTACCTGAACGATATCCAAGGATTTCCTGACCCTGCGCTCTATCCCGATATTGCTGAGGCGGACTGCAGGCTGGTGGTTATGCACTCAGCGCAGCGGGATGGCATCGCCACCCGCACCGGTCACCTTCGACCCGAAGACGCGCTCGACGAGATTGTGCGGTTCTTCGAGGCGCGGGTTTCCGCCTTGCGACGGAGCGGGGTCGCTGCCGACCGGCTCATCCTCGATCCGGGGATGGGATTTTTCTTGAGCCCCGCACCGGAAACATCGCTGCACGTGCTGTCGAACCTTCAAAAGCTGAAGTCGGCGTTGGGGCTTCCGCTATTGGTCTCGGTGTCGCGGAAATCCTTCTTGGGCGCCACCGTTGGCCTTCCTGTAAAGGATCTGGGTCCAGCGAGCCTTGCGGCGGAACTTCACGCGATCGGCAATGGCGCTGACTACGTCCGCACCCACGCGCCTGGAGATCTGCGAAGCGCAATCACCTTCTCGGAAACCCTCGCGAAATTTCGCAGTCGCGACGCCAGAGACCGAGGGTTAGATCATGCCTAGCATTCACCTTCCGGCCGCCCGCTAGCGGACCCTGGTCAGGTTCCGCGAAGGTGGGCGCAGACATGCTGGGCTCGTCAGGATCAAACTGCACTATGAGGCGGCGGTTCATACCGCGCCAGGGGAGCGAATGGACAGCGAGGAGCCTCCGAACGTTCGGGTCGCCTGCTCGGGTGATATCGACGAGGTTGTGCGGCTGATGCACGACGCTGCGGCGTGGATGTCCGCCAAGGGAACGCCCGCCTGGGACGTCGCGCGGATCGACCGGACATTCGCGGAGACCTTCGTCCTGAGATCCGAGCTCCTAGTCGCGAGTTGCAGCGACGGCATCGTCGGCTGTTGCACCTTGTCGGCCGAGGATCCCGAGTTCTGGCCCGACGCCCTCAAGGGGGAGGCCGCATATCTGCACAAGCTCGCGGTGCGACGGACACATGCGGGCCGGGGTGTCAGCTCCGCGCTGATCGAGGCTTGCCGCCATGCCGCGCGAACGCAGGGGTGCGCCAAGCTGCGGCTCGACTGCCACCCGAACCTGCGTGGCCTATACGAGCGGCTCGGATTCACCCACGTCGACACTTTCAATCCCGGCTGGGATCCAACCTTCATCGCAGAACGCCTAGAACTCGAAATCTAACGTCCGTTCGGGCATCGAGGTCCATGTCGGGGTGGGACGGGCCCGTGGCTTCAAGATCACTTGCAGTCCGACCGCGAGGCACTGTTGCAAAGTTAGCGATGAGGCAGCCTTTTGTCTTATTCAAAGGCCTTACATTTCAAAAACTCTGCTTACCAGGCGCATTTCGCCCAGGGGATCACCATAATAAAATGCTGAGGCCTGGCC
>NZ_VPBW01000064.1:0-7454 GCF_013418535.1 Acinetobacter sp. YH12137
TTCAACTTTTGCCAGTGTTGATCTGTCAGCATGGTACGAGGCATAGCGAATAGTAAAATTGGGTTTGGCGATTTGATTTTACTACTTCGCTATTTTTTTAAGCTAAAAGTGTCAACACACCCTAATTTAATAAGTCTTAAAAACATGGATTTCGATAGTACTACTCAATTACCTACAAAGCTCTTAAATAAAATTTCTGAAGTTATTTCAGTAGACCCTAATGACATTGTTAAAGATGCGCAGTCTAAAGGGTTACCTATTTCAAAAATAGAAGACTTTACAACAGAAATTATTTGTAAAAATTATCGAAGAATTGAAGATATTTCTGGTTCTTATGGTAACTATGCAGCAAGAAATAATGCAGTAACTGGACTGGCCTCTGGCGTTGGTGGTGCAGTAACAATGGTAACTATTGGGAGCGTGGATATTGTAAATATGGCAGCGCAATTGTATAGGTTGAATCAACGAGTTGCATATTTGAATGGCTTTGATCCAAATAATCCACATGATGCAGAACTAGCTAGAGAAATTTATTTATTTTCATTGGGGTTTGATAAAGCAGCTGTTGCTGGTGTGCAAGCTATGATGAATAGAGCTGCTCAAATTGCAGGAAAATCTGGGGCAAAATCAAACCCAGTACTTAAACTGATCATGATTGTTGCATCAAAATTAGCACCCAAAATGACAACTAAACAGGCAGCAAAATTTATTCCTGTTGTTGGTGGTATTTTGGGTGGAGGCATTAATTTCGCATTTGCTAAATATGCATCAAGTGAAATTCAGAAAAGATATAAAGAAGAGTTTTTTAGAAAAATGCAAACAGAGTCTATAAATTCTTAATTTTATAAATTTGGTACGGATATGTTAGTAATTTAATATTTCTAAAATTAACATAATACTGATTATGCGAAACGTGAGCCTATAGCTCTCGTTTTTTCGCTCTAAAACTGCTAAAATTCTTATACGCCATTGACGTACTTAAACCTATGCTATTCATTGAAACCAGTATTTTTACCAAGCAAATTAAAGACCTTGTATCTGATGAGGAATATCGTCAACTTCAGCAAGATCTTTTGGTACAGCCTGATAGAGGTGACCTAATCAAGAATGGCGGTGGTATTCGCAAAGTACGTTGTGCTCAAGGTAACAAAGGGAAAAGTGGTGGGATACGGGTGATTTATTATTGGGTCACCGAGGATGATCAGATCTTTTTCTTAGTGGCTTATCCAAAATCAGTAAAAGATAATTTAACAGATAAGGAAACCGCCATTCTGCACCAACTCGTGAAGGAGCAATTTCATGGATAACAACTTATTTGATGACTTGGTTGCTTCAATCAAAGAAGCTGGAGCTATCAAACGTAAAGAAGTTAAAGCAAGCCGAGTTACAGAACTCGAATTGCCTGATATTAAAGAAGTACGTGAAAAAACTGGCTTGAGCCAAAATGAATTTGCTGCACGTCTACATATTAGCCCCCGTACCCTGCAAAATTGGGAACAGGGACGACGCTATCCAACTGGACCAGCAGCTACATTGATTCGAATTTTAGATGCTCACCCAAGCCTTATTTGAAAAAATTACTTAAAAAATGGGAGCTTAAGGCTCCCATTTTTATTTCGTATAAGGTGTATTATGTTAATTTTAGAAAATCTTCACTACTATTATTTTAAAATAAGCCTTATATCCAAGCATAAAACAAGGTTGTCTAGACTTCTTTTAACAGTAAAGTTATCATAAAACTGAATTTTATTTTTTAGGTAAGTTTATGCATTCTATCCGCATTCGTTAAGACACAACTATTTGCATAGTGACACTATTTTATAATGGTGGGCTTTTGTTGTGTCTTTAAGAATATATGCGGATATATAAAGTAAAAGTATGCTTAATTTATAAGTATGCTTTTAGTGCATAGTTTCCAGTTATAACTTAATTGACTAGCTATTTGTCCACCCTGTGGATGAATAGCTTTTTTTTTGGGAGGACACTGTGATGCTAGCTTTTGTTTTCACCTAAATCCTGTTTGCTGCATAAAAAATTTCAAGAGCTAAACAGGAGTAAATAAAAATGAGTTTAATTATTAAAGCGAGAAACATACGCTTGGATTATGCTGGGCGTGATGTTTTGGATATTGATGAATTGGAAATTCACTCTTATGACCGTATTGGTCTTGTGGGTGATAACGGAGCAGGAAAGAGTAGTTTACTCAAAGTACTTAATGGCGAAATTGTTTTAGCCGAAGCGACATTACAGCGTTTTGGTGATTTTGCACATATCAGCCAACTGGGCGGAATCGAAATAGAAACGGTCGAAGACCGGGCAATGTTATCTCGCCTTGGTGTTTCCAATGTACAAAACGACACAATGAGTGGCGGAGAGGAAACTCGTGCAAAAATTGCTGCCGCATTTTCCCAACAAGTACATGGCATTCTAGCGGATGAACCAACCAGCCACCTTGATCTCAATGGAATAGATCTACTTATTGGTCAACTTAAAGCATTTGATGGAGCATTACTTGTTATCAGTCATGACCGATATTTTCTTGATATGGTTGTAGACAAGATATGGGAGTTAAAAGACGGTAAAATTACGGAATATTGGGGTGGTTACTCGGATTACTTGCGTCAAAAAGAAGAAGAGCGACAACACCAAGCCGTAGAATATGAGCTGATGATGAAGGAACGGGAGCGATTAGAATCTGCTGTGCAAGAAAAACGCCAGCAAGCTAATCGATTAGACAATAAGAAAAAAGGAGAAAAATCCAAAAACTCTACCGAAAGTGCTGGACGACTTGGGCATGCAAAAATGACTGGCACCAAGCAAAGAAAACTGTATCAGGCAGCTAAGAGTATGGAAAAGCGTTTGGCTGCATTAGAAGATATTCAAGCACCAGAGCATTTGCGTTCTATTCGTTTTCGTCAAAGTTCAGCCCTAGAACTGCACAATAAGTTCCCGATTACGGCAGATGGTCTGAGCTTAAAATTTGGTAGCCGTACTATCTTTGATGACGCTAACTTTATAATACCGCTTGGCGCTAAAGTCGCTATAACTGGATCGAATGGAACAGGGAAAACGTCCTTGTTAAAAATGATATCAGAACGTGCTGATGGATTAACCATATCTCCAAAAGCTGAAATTGGCTACTTTACACAAACAGGATATAAATTTAACACGCATAAATCTGTGCTCTCCTTTATGCAGGAAGAGTGCGAGTACACAGTTGCGGAAATTCGTGCAGTATTGGCTTCAATGGGGATCGGAGCGAATGATATTCAAAAAAACTTATCCGACTTATCGGGAGGTGAAATCATCAAACTGCTTTTATCCAAAATGCTTTTAGGAAAATATAATATTTTGCTTATGGATGAACCAGGAAACTATCTTGACCTAAAAAGTATTGCCGCATTAGAAACAATGATGAAGTCCTATGCAGGAACTATTATCTTCGTATCTCATGACAAGCAATTGGTCGATAATATTGCTGACATTATCTACGAGATCAAAGACCACAAAATCATCAAGACTTTTGAGAGAGATTGTTAATGATAGCCAATCTAATCCGAACATTAATTATTGAACTCTTTAAAGGAAATTAAAAATGACAATTCAAGATATTCAATCACTTGCTGAAGCACACGGCTTGTTGCTTATGGACAAAATGAATTTCAATGAAATGGGCATTGATTTTAAGGTCGTTTTTGCTCTTGATACAAAGGGGCAACAATGGTTGCTGCGTATTCCTCGTCGTGATGGCATGAGGGAACAAATCAAGAAAGAAAAACGCATTTTAGAATTGGTAAAAAAACATCTTTCTGTAGAGGTTCCTGATTGGAGAATTTCATCTACAGAATTAGTGGCTTATCCCATACTTAAAGATAATCCTGTTTTAAATTTGGATGCTGAAACCTATGAAATAATTTGGAATATGGACAAAGATAGCCCGAAATACATAACATCTTTGGCAAAAACCTTATTTGAAATCCATAGTATTCCTGAAAAAGAAGTTCGGGAAAATGATTTGAAAATTATGAAACCTTCAGATTTAAGACCTGAAATAGCAAACAATTTGCAGTTAGTAAAATCTGAAATTGGTATAAGTGAGCAATTGGAAACCCGCTACAGAAAATGGTTGGATAATGATGTTCTATGGGCAGATTTCACCCAATTTATACATGGCGATTTATATGCTGGGCATGTACTAGCTTCAAAGGATGGAGCTGTTTCAGGCGTTATTGATTGGTCAACAGCCCATATAGATGACCCAGCGATTGATTTTGCTGGGCATGTAACTTTGTTTGGAGAAGAAAGCCTCAAAACTCTAATCATCGAGTATGAAAAACTAGGGGGTAAAGTTTGGAATAAACTATATGAACAGACTTTAGAAAGAGCAGCGGCCTCTCCTTTGATGTATGGTTTATTTGCCTTAGAAACTCAAAATGAAAGCCTTATCGTTGGAGCAAAAGCTCAGTTGGGAGTTATATAATTTAAAAATATGATTGCTGAGAACTGCCTTGTTTTGAAACTTGGTTGGCTTTAATTAGTTTTTAGTATTCTTTATAGAAAATGCCTCGATCAAGGGGCATTTCTAACAATCATTTAACATAAAATTTCTTATGTGAAGTAACCTGAATGCAGCGGTGCCCCATTGGGGGCGCGTTGAGATAAGCCTCTTTTAGATAACTTTAGCAACTCGATAGACAGTTGCAACTCCACAATTCACTGCTTTGGCAATTTCTTCCTTAGTCATATTGCCAACTACTAGCAATTCTTTTATTCGTTTATGTTTAGCCTCATTTGCCTTCTTGCCTGTTGGTTTGTAACCCGAACGTGCCAGGCCCTGCTTAATACGTTCTATACGTTTCTCATTGTCTAGGCGGGCCATTGTTGCCAGAAGATCAATCAACATATTGTTGATGAGTTCCAAGATTGAATGAGTAATGCTGTCACTGGTTTGAATCATTTGGTAGGTAGTAGGAAGATCTGCTACGACTAAACGAAGTCCCTTCTCCTGGATCCTGCGCTTCAGCTCTTGAAAATCTCGTTGGGTTAGGCGTGATAAGCGGTCAATACTTTCAACTAACAATGTGTCACCTTGATTTGCTTCTGACAGTAGCTTATTCAATTCAGGTCGGTCTAACTTCGTACCACTATAGTTTTCCACGTACACAATGGTTTCACCCAAATTCAAGTTTTGGTTTAGATCCTGAAGAATCTGCAAAGCCCTTTCTGCATCTTGATCTTTAGTTGAAGCTCGTAGATAAATACGTGTATTCATTTCTATCATTTAATCTTAATTCTATTAGATTAATGATAATACTATCATTTAATTATTGCATTAAGTCTAATGATAGATATTGTATGCGATTTGGCTCGCTATCATTCAGGTATACTCTTTTGATAAAAAAAGCATGACTAAAAGCCATGCCTTGGGATTCGTATAACGCGTATTATGTTAATTTTAGAAAGTCTTTAAAATAAGAATTTATAAAAAACTCTTTCTCATCATTAATTTTTAAAGATAAGTTATTGCATAATAATTCTTTCTTACTCAAATCAATTATGATCAAAATGATGTGGGTCTAGGATTTTAGACCATGCCTATAGTCGTAAAGCACTGGCTCATCGTGTATCGATCAGTATGGAAACAGACTTTTGCATAGATGCGTTGCAAGAAGCAATTGTGAAATATGGTTGTCCTGAAGTCTTTAATACAGACCAAGGCAGTCAATTCACAAGCGAGGCATTTTTGAATGAGTTAAAATTGCGAAATATCCGTATCAGTATGGATGGAAAAGGACGATGGATGGATAATGTGATGATTGAGCGTTTATGGCGCAGCGTGAAGCATGAGGAAGTCTATTTGAAGGCTTACGATACGGTTAAACAAGCGATACAATCAATTGCTGAATATTTGGATTTTTATAACATGATACGTCCTCATTCAAGTTTGAATAAGGCAACACCGAATGAATTTTATGATCAACATTTACTAAAAGTAATGGCAGCATAATTTAAATATTTAGAGCGGGTTTATCACTTATAAAACTGAATTGAGTTGTCTAATTAACGGAACCACATTAGTATCCTATAAAATATTCTGACACCGAAGACTCTATAGTAATTACATATACTGATAGTAATAATACAGTGCATAAGGATGTAGCTGTTCCTTATTTCGGTAAATATGATAAGAAAAATTATAGTTATAATATCAAGTAGTTTAAGTATTATTAATATTTAGAGTGTACGGCATTGACGGTATAGGTTAAATTGACACTACAAGACAGCACTTTAACCAATTTCAACAGCAACATCCCCAAATATATTTAATATAAATTAAGCATGAGATATAAAAATGCACGCCTTTGATATTATCATACCCCAATATACAGGTATCGCTGAAGATGATGATAGCCACGACCATGATGTATTTTGTTATTTAGGAAATTTAGAAGGCAACGGACAAATATTACCCCGTAACCATCATTTAGCTGTTAGCCAAAATGATATTACTCGCGTGACTGTGGTGTGTCCTGAAATGGATGCCCTTGACCGTAAAAATATGAACAGCTATGCCCAAGAAATGCACAATAAAATCGAACAGTTAGCAGGTAAACCCATTCAAACCTTGTATATCGGAGAAGACCATGACTATCCTCTTCCCCGTTATGCCGTACCAACGCAATCTGAATTTTACATGTTGCGTTGGGGCTGGAGTTCGCCTTTACTAGATGGAGTAACCTTACAAGGCATTCCTCTATATAAAATCCCATATACCCAACCTGATCACCCTTGTTATGATAATGTGTGGTCATGGTATCGTCAGGCTGAAGCGTTATATCGTTTGTGGCTTGGTTCTCAACCAGTAAGTGAAGCCTTTGCCTTAGAGCAAATGCAAAATCCCAATTCTGAGCATAGCAAAATAGGTCGAGAATTGTGCCGTATCATTGAACAAAGCACAGGTGTACCCACCTATTATTTTCTAATGAATTACCGTGATTGGACACAGGCAGAAGATATGGAACAAAAATGTCCACTGACAGGGCAGGATTGGCTATTGCCTGCCAATACCTATCACTATATTGATTTTAAATGCGATGAGAGTCGTTTGGTGAGTGAGTTGAGTCAAAATTGGTCGGATGAAAGCGAGGACTGACCGAATGAAAAATTATTTGTGGTAAGCTCATAAAGCCTATCAAGCATAGAGATAAAAATAACACCCAAACTATCTGTAACCAACCGTGAATCGTCTCGATATTTTCGGAGAGTGTTTTACTGGAATCAGGTACAGGACAAGTTTATTTTCAGTATACCCTAGCGGAACCACCTAACGACGTCATACACGTACTTTAATGAAGAAAATGGGTATTCAGGCGTTATATTGCAAACCAAATTTAAGCCAGGCTAATCAAGCTCACCGTAAATATCCATATCTGCTCAAAGGATTGGCTATTCAG
>NZ_VPBW01000065.1:0-7104 GCF_013418535.1 Acinetobacter sp. YH12137
GCCGAGTCGTAAAGCTCAGAAAGCTGTTATTGAACAAAGAAAGTTAAATCCTGTGCTTGACTCTTGTGGTTAAAAACAGGACATTTTAAATGGTTTATCACATAGACATTTTAATTGGTGAATAACAGAATCATGTAAATCCAAAATAGAAATGTCCGGTTTCTCCAAAGTAAAAATGTCCGCCTTAGATTCGCACTTATTGCTGATCTTGGCGGACATTCACATGTGAACATGAATCTTGAATAAATTAAGAAAGCTTAAGTCAGATTTAAATTAAAACTCTTTTGTCACGCTTAACCCAGCACTCCAGTTACGATCTTCTGCTGGTTCATAGAAACGACCATTGCTTTCGTTGACAATGACTGAGCCTGAATAATCCTTATCAAACAGATTATCTACGCGTGCAAACGTTTTTACAGACAAATCTTTGACATTCCAGTTATAGCCTACATTAGCCCCAGCCACTGTATAACTTGGTGCATATTGTGAGTTAATGTCGTTAACATAAATTCGGTCTGAGTAACGTACATCTATTCCACCATGTAAGCCATTTTCAGGTTTCCATCCCAAACTAAAGAATGCCTGATTCTTAGCAATTCCAGGAATATAGTTACCTGACGAAACTGCAGCTACTGTACCAATTGCTGGAATATCGGCATCAAATGTTGCATCAATATAGCTATAGCTGGCTTGTGCTGCCAGATCACGCCACAGGTCTTTACTCCAGGATAGTTCCAGTCCTTTTCTTAAGGTTTTATCTGCATTACGAAACGTTGAGCGCCCGCCATCACTTCCCGCAGAAACAATGTCATTTTTGGTTTGAGTCTGAAATGCTGCTAAGGTCATATCACCGAAGCGATTCGCAGATTTTAATCCCAGTTCATAAGTTTCACTTTCAGCCGCTTTTAAGCTTAATACATCATTGCTGCCATCAGCCGGATAAGCCATTTCGGTAAATGTTGGTGTTTCAAAACCTTGTGCAAAGCTTGTATAAGTCACTAATTCAGGAAGAATTTTCCAACTTAATGCAACTGAAGGCAGTACTTTTTCATAAGTCGTTTTACCTGAATTATCGCCATTGCTTAGGTAACGGTCTTCAGATTTAAAATGCACATTGCTATAACGCAAACCAGCATCTAAAGTCCAATCTGGCGCAAAGTTATAAGATGCTTGAATATAAGGATCTGCATTCCAAAGCGTATTATCTTCATTACGACGGAGTTCACCTTTAATGCCTAAAGTATTGCCGACAAAGTTTTGATAGCCTTTGCGGTCTTCGGTCATACCATCTACAGCCACACCAGCAATCAATTTAGTGTTTTGTAAAATATCTGTTCCGGTCCAGCGAAGATCTGCTCCATAAAACTGACGATCAAAATCAATGACACCACCAGCATGATTTGGGCCACTTTGTGCTGTACTTGGAATAGATTGATATTGAGTGACTTCACGCTGTCCCCAATACGCCATACCGTACAATTCATGCTGATCATTAATTGGCTTGTTCCAGGTCAGTCCTGTCTGGAATTGCTCAATTTCTTTACGTGCATTATATAGCAACACATTCGCTGCGACCTGTTTAGGATTTTCTCGCCATTGATCTCGAGTTAAACCACCTGGATCATCTGCTGTAATTTTGACATAGTTATTGACCCAGTTAATTTTAGAGCCATCGTCCAGATCCCAAGTCAGCTTGGCATTGTTCAGTACTTTATGTGCACCACTATGATCACGGAAACCATCGGTATCAAAATAAGATGAACTGATGATATAGCTTGGTTCAGAAGCATTTTCTGAACCACCTTGTAGCACCAGGTTCGTTTGGCCTTTATTCTGACTGCCACCCGAATATCCCAAAGTGACTGAATCAGGTCCCTGCCCTTCACGGCTTTGTGTCAGGATGGTTCCGCCAGAAGAATTACCATATAGCGAAGAAAATGGCCCACTCAGCACTTCAATATGATCCAAGCTATTCAGGTCAATATTCGAGGTTTGCCCCTGCCCATCCGGCATAGTCGCAGGAATACCGTCTACATATAAACGTACTCCTCGCACACCGAAAGTCGAACGTGCACCGAAGCCCCGCATTGATATCTGTAAATCCTGAGCATAATTTTCGCGGTTATTCAGCTGTAAACCTGGTACACCTTTTAAGGTTTCAGACAGATTTACATTCAGGCTATTCTGTTGTTCCTGATTCAGATAATAGGTAGATGCCGGTGTTTCCAGAATGGCACGATCTGTACGGGTTGCTTCAACCACAATGGGAGCCAGTCGCTGTACCTCTGTAACCGGTTCTTCCGCATAAATTCCTTGACTGATACAAGCAATCAGACAGGATAAAGTCGATTTCATCGGCAACCGCGTGGTATGAAGGTGCATAGCTAATATTCCTAATATCTGGCATTCACTCATGCCATGGGAGTTCAAACGTTTTAAAAGTGTCTTATTAATTTTAAAGACTCAGCATCTGCATAAGATCAAACTGAATACTTGCAGGAAAGCTGAGCTAAAGGTTCATGATTTTCTAATCAAGCTTTATTGTCATAACAGCCTGTATTTTGCATAAAAAAGCCTGACGAATCAGGCTTTTTTACTTGACTATAAAACTTCATTATTTATTGTCAGGTAGTGCATAGGCAACCAAAGAATCACCCATTTTGGTACCGAAGGAACCGTGACCACCCGCCATAATCACAACATACTGCTTACCATTGGCTTCATAAGTCATTGGCGTCGCTTGACCACCTGCAGGTAGACGACCTTTCCACAGCTCATCACCATTAGTCACGTTGATCGCACGGATGTAATTGTCTTGAGTTGCACCGACAAACATCACATTACCTGCAGTCGAGATTGGACCACCTAACATTGGTACACCCATTTTAAATGGAGGCAATGGAATGCCCGGCATACTGTCACGAATCGTACCGATACGACGTTTCCAAGCGATTTCATGATTGGTCAGATCAACACCAGCCACATAACCCCATGCAGGTTGCTTACATGGCAAGCCGAATGGAGACAGGAAGGCACTGATTTCAACACCATAAGGCACGCCATACATTGGCTGTACCCCCGCTTCAGTACCTGCACCTTTGGCAGTCTGCTTACGGTTCGGATCTTGCGGAATCAGACGAGATACAAATGGCAAACCAATTGGATTGGTTAATGCGATTTGACGGTCTGGGTTGACTGACATACCGCCCCATTCGAATACACCGAGGTTACCCGGAAACACTAACGTACCATTTTCAGATGGTGGCGTATAAATACCGTCATAGTTTAATTTCTTGAACGATACACGACACATCAACTGGTCAAACATAGTGGCACCCCACATGTCTTTATCAGTCAATTTATCTTTAGGTGCCAGGTTAAAGTCAGAGAATGGTTGAGTTTTTGAATACCACTCGCCTTTGGTTTGCGGACCGCGTTTTACTGACTGAGGTACTGGTTTTTCAGTAATCGGAACGATCGCTTCACCTGTACGACGGTCTAATACAAAGGCATTACCGGTTTTGGTCAGCACGTAGATGGCTGGCACCATATTACCGTTTTTATCTTTGATATCAGTCAATGTTGGCTGTGCTGGTACATCCATATCCCACAAGTCGTGGTGAGTAGTCTGGAAGTTCCAGATCAATTTACCGGTAGATGCATTAATCGCTAGCATAGAGTTTGCATAACGCTCGTCTAGCTCAGTACGGTGACCTCCGTAGATATCCGGTGTGCCTACACCTGTAGGTACATAGACAATATCCAACTGTGCATCATAAGCCAATGGCGCCCATGCGTTTGGTGAGTTATTTACGAATTTTTGACCAGGAGCTGGAATCGCGTTTGGATCTTCTGCACCAGTATCAAATACCCATAATAATTCACCGGTATTTACGTCATAACCACGAATCACACCTGAAGGTTCTTCAGTTGAGTAGTTATCCGTTGTTGAACCGGCGATGATAATGGTTGTACCTGTCACCACAGGAGGTGAAGTCGGGTTATAACCGCCTGGATATGGGAATGGCATGTCTTTTTGCAGATCGACTTCGCCGTTATTACCAAAGTCGGAACATACCTTACCAGTAGTTGCATTGACCGCCACCAAACGTCCGTCATTCACTGGTAAGATTACTTTCTGAGGACATTCGACAGACATTGTAGAACGAGCAGCTAGACTGCTTTCAAAACCGGTAGTGTTATTGGCATCGTAATAAGACACTCCACGGCAAGTTAAATGCTGGAAGGTATTGTCCGCTTTCAGCTTAGGATCAAAACGCCATTTTTCCTTACCCGTCGCAGGATCAAGTGCAATCAGGTACTGGTGAGTGGTACACATAAACAGGTTATTACCCACTTTAATCGGGGTTACCTGATTCGTAGTTTCACCAGAATCTTTATCCGTTTTTACATCACCGGTATGAAATTCCCAAGCTAACTCCAGATCTTTTACGTTATCAGCAGTAATCTGTTTCAATGGAGAATAACGTAGGCCGGATTGAGTACGACCATAAGCAGGCCAGTCTTCGTCAGCAATACCTGGAATAGACTGATGCACTGCAGGCTGCTGTGATTTTAATTCGCCACGGATTTCCTGTGGGTCATTAAATACAGAATAAATCATGACAGCAATCGTAATTGCCAGGGAGCCAGTCAGCGCCATTTTTGCAGCTTTGCTGTCACCAAAACCACGAGTCACTGCAGGAATCAGCAGGGCCAGACCGAATAGGCCTAAAATATCTAGACGTGGTGCCAGTGCAAAGAAGTCTGAACCCACTTCCCAAAGACCCCATACCACTGTACCAAGGACCAATACTGCATAAACAATAAGGGCTGTGCTTTTACGTTTTTGTAATAACACGGCTGTCGCCAGGAAGAACAGACCGGCAATGATGTAGTACCAAGACCCACCAAGTGTTGCCAGATATATTCCTCCAAATAGCAGAACCAAACCGAAAATGGCAGCAATAGCTGCCAGAATCGTTTTCAGTACTGAACCTGAAGACGAAGTATTCATATTGAACACCTTTTTTTTGATTTCTTGAACGTCTAAGCACTTAAGCGGCATAGACACCATATTGTTAAGTTCTTAGTTATAAATACATGAATACTTGGAGTATCAGTTCATCAATGCCCCAAAGTAATGGAAGAATCAATTGTGTATTTGCAACTAAAAACTCCGATTAGAACGACGTATTAAACTTGATTCCGCCTACCCAGACATTTTCACCGTCTTTATATGCGCCGACATGATGGACATATTGCAGGTTTGGACGGATGGTTAGCCAGTTAGTTGCATGAATGCCGTAATAGATTTCCGCATCGACTTCTTCACTACGGTTACCCAATACATCATTGTTCATATTGATGCGTGCAACACCCAAAGCGATTTCATCCTGTGGACGGGCATCCATCGCACCTTTGTAGACAAGACCGATATTTTGCATATCACTAACTTGGTTGGTTTTAGAGTCATGAACAGTGACGTTCACGAAACCGCTTAAACCACGTGATGTATCCCCTTGATGTGAAGTCAGCTGTTGCTTAGCTACAATCCACCCCCCGTGATGATGACCATTTTGGGTTTGTTCATCTTGTGGAGTCACGCCATCAAATATTTTGGCATCAGCGGTACTGTAGTAATAACCGGCACGATATTCACCTGGCAGTTTTTGCTCACCTAGTTTCGGTGTCCACACCACTTCTGCAGGAATGATCGCGCCTTTAGATCCGTCTGTGCTCAGGTTAAAGCCTTTGCCACGATTATCAGCATTTTCAGGATTGTATTCATAAACCCCTACCTGAGTATAAACTTCCGGGGTAACGTTATATTTAACCCGTGCAGCCCATTGAGAAACTGGCCAGTTATACCATTGATCCCCTACCCAGTTACCCACTTGTGAACCACACAATGCCAGATTCTGGAAATCACAATCGAAACTGTTAAAGTCTTCACCTTCACCAAAACGTCCGACTTTGACATCCAGTTTTTGATTCAGGAATTGTTTCTTGATCCAGAAATCTGTTAGACGCCAGGTTTGACCACGGCCCCATACTTCCTGTACTGAACTTAAATGACCATTTGCTTGATCAAGTGACTGACCATTTAATGCATCAGAAGTATTTGAAAGGTTGCGGCCATCACGATGAGTTACTGTAATTTGTGCTTCAGTGTCTTGCCAGCCAGCAATTTTTTCCAGATCCAGATGAGCACCCAGGTTTAACTGACCGGTATATTCTGTGCCATGGCTATTTGAGCGTTTCGCGTCAAGTAAAGTCGCCATTTCACCTGTATATCCAAAGCTAAAATCATAGCCCTGTTCTTGAAGCTGGATACGTTGACCATTCCAGTCACCCAACATCCACGGACTTTCTGCACTAAATGCATCAGCGGCCTGAGTAGTTGTATTTGCCAATAGCAATCCAACTAAGGATGTATAGACAGCCTTAGATAAGGGAGAAATAGACATTAAATGCTTCACCTTAATCACGTTTTTACTAAATATAGTACACTCATTTAATTTTTTAGTTTCAAATAAAGAAGGAAAAGTATTAATAATGTTATGAAGTTTAGCTAATCTAATCCTTTTGTTAATTTTAATTTAAAAAAATTAAATTTTAAATTCAATAATTTAAGATAAAATAAATATAATATTAATAAAAATAATACAACCTATAAATAATTCTTCTACATCAGTTCTTTTGTACAAAAATTTACCAATTCGAATTGCGTAATAAAAAAACATTTGGTCTTTTTGTGCATTTTTCATACTCAAACTTGATAGTCATTGCCTTTCTATTCTTGAATTTGTTACCGAGGAAAATTGAAAAAAACTGGATTTATGTAGGTATCTAAAATCATTAATAAGATAAAGAGTGATATCTGCTAAATAAAGTTTAAATATATGTAAAAATTATAATTATTGGCTATTCATATTAGATTATAGATGTATATCTTGTTTAATTCTTTCTATCAATAACCCGAATCCTGCTTAAGCCGATGACTTCATAATTTGAATTGTTGGCTTATTTTTATGGATCAGTTGATATGCACACAAGGACGCGTAAATCCCTCCTAGAAATCCATGAACACTACGTGCTTTG
>NZ_VPBW01000066.1:0-5719 GCF_013418535.1 Acinetobacter sp. YH12137
AGAGGAATAGCTACTCGATATGACAAGCTCAAAAGAAATTATCAAAGTTCTGTTGCCTTAGCCTGTATATTTTTATGGCTACCGTTATAGGGTTAATTATGAACAGTAAGTGTCAACAGACCCTATTTTAAGCTTCCTGATCTTGTCCAATGAATTCATTTATTTCCTCTATCTCTTTTGTCCATATCCCATTTTCACAACATAAAACTGCATAAAAGTAGCAAAACCGTCTTCAGTATTCAGTTTTAATAAAAATGATATAAAAGATCGAGATGGGAGCATTTGCCATGAAAACGCCGGTACCGGATTACTTGAATCATGTGCTTTCTGCTTGCCATGATAATAAAAAAGGCGCGCTGGCAGATTACATTCCTGAACTTGCTGCGGTTGATCCTGACAAGCTCGGACTTGCACTATCGACAGTAGATGGAACCATCTATTCTGCCGGGGATGATGACGTTGAATTTACCATGCAGTCTCTTTCCAAGCCTTTTGCCTATGCGCTAGCAATCAAGGAACTAGGGCTAAAACAGGTACTGGAAAAAGTGGGTGTAGAACCTTCGGGAGAGGCCTTTAACCAGATTTCGTTAGAAAAAGAACGCAATATTCCCAAAAACCCGATGATTAATTCTGGTGCGATTACCACTCATTCTCTGATTCCTGCCAAGAAAACAGTATCACGTGCTGAACAGTTACGCCGTTTTTTAAGTGGACTGGCTGGACGTGAATTGTCCTTTGATGAGCAGGTGTATAACTCTGAGATTAAAACGGCTTTTCGGAATATGTCGATTGGCTACATGTTACGTACTGTTGGGGTGCTGGACGAAGATCCTAAAGAAATCGTGCATGGCTATATCAAGCAGTGTGCGATTAAGGTCACCGTCAAAGATCTAGCCGTGATCACCAGTATATTGGCCAATGGTGGTGTGCATCCCAAGACGGGTAAGCGCATGCTGGATCGGGCCTTAGTCCGGCAATTGCTCAGTGTCATGCTGACCTGCGGTATGTACGATGCTGCTGGGGACTGGCTGACCACAGTGGGTATTCCTGCCAAGAGCGGCGTGGCAGGTGGCATTATTGGAGTGCTGCCAGGGCAAGTTGGGATTGCGGTATTTTCTCCGAAAATTGATGAGCATGGTAATAGTGTGCGTGGGGTCAGAATCTTTGAAAATCTGTCGCACGATATGGGACTGCATCTCATGGAAGGTACGCCGTCAGCACAGACCATTTTGCAAAGTCGTTACACAGTGGGGAAAAAGAATAACGTCGTGGTTTATGAACTGCGTGGCGTATTGCAGTTTACCGAGTCTGAAATGCTGCTACGCATTTTGCAGGATGAACCTGAAGGTAAAAGTACCATTATCCTCGATTTGACTAATCTCACTTTGATGCATGATGTCGGTGCCCGAATGCTGTTTGAAGGTGTAGATCGTTTAAAACAGGATGGACATAAAGTACTAGTCGTAGATTCAGAAGGTTTGCTGGATAAGGACCAGTTGAAGGGTAGAAAAAGGGTGGTGGTGACGGAGGAGTTGGAGAAGTTTTTGGAAAAGTATAAATAACCTCTCCCTTGCGCAGCAGTGCTGCTCATCACTTGCGCTGTACTTTAAAAGCAGTGCTTTAAAGTTTGCTCAGGAGAGGGAACATCCATTTTTAAATTAAAAAGTATCTTTTAATTGTTTAATTCGGTCTTTTGTAAGGTTGGTATTGCAGGACAGATTTACTAATTGAGAACCACCACCTTGATATTGTGAAGCTAGATACCCCACAAGTTCATCACAATGATGATTCTTATATGTGAGCCAGTATATCTGAGAGTGTTCTAGTATTATTTTCCCTTGGTTGTCTAAAGATTTATAAATTTTTTGATAAGTCTGATTGAGCTCAGTTTTTGCAGCTTTTAACTGTTTCTCATAACATTCAATGCTCTCATAGACGTTTGCTGTATTACATGCAGCAAATGAAATGCTAGATAAGCCGAATAGCATAGAAAGTAAAGTTAGTTTTCTCATCATAGTTTTCTTGAAATTATTAGTGATTAAATTATAGAAAAAATTAAATATAAAACATACAAAAAAGCCCCGATCAATATCGAGGCTTTTTTACATCGTATAATCTTATTTAATATGCTCAGCAATATCAGTAAAGATCACACCTAAACCATGTGCGCCAGCATCTGGATAACCCAGACTACGATCACCTACAGTCCCGGCACGGCCCATACGCGCTACGATCTCTTTAGTTGATTCCGCACCTTGAACTGCTGCTTGAGCACCTAGAGAAAAGTTTTCTTTAAAGGTCTTGTCAGTATTCGCTGACCAAGAATCTGCACATGGAACTAGAGCATCAATCAGGGTTTTGTCACCAACCACGGCACCACGACCAAATGAACGCTCACCAGTCGTTTGAATGCCTTTTACCGCTGCTTGCAGCATTTCGGCAAAATCCGCCACGGTTAATGTAGTTTTACCTTTAATGGCTTTACTTGCCGCGCGGAAAGCAGAACCCCAGATTGGACCTGAGGCACCGCCACAATGTTCCATGATAATCATAGAACAGTTCAGCAGGAAGTCATCCATCTGTTCAGCCTGAACCAGTTCATGCCACTGATGTTTCAGCTGTTTAAAACCTTTGGCCACACTCATTCCGAAGTCGCCATCACCTGCATGAGCATCTAACTCACAGAAAGGTACTTCATTTTTAATGATGCAGGCACTCATCACATCGACAATATAACGCATGTTTTCAATGGTGAATTGTTCATTGGCAATCACAGCATGTTCAGGATGTATTTTAACATCTGTATTTACTGTGCGTACAGCAGCTTCGTCTTTGGCTGCAAACTCAAATGGCAGTGCAGGTGAACCATCCATTTTAAATGCGGGAGTATTGGCTTCCGCATCCAGATAAGTTTTTAGTTCGTCATCCACTGCCAACAAGGAAACCGATGCACCTGCCATGTCGATACTGGTCATGTAGTTGCCGACAAAAGTACGGTAAATTTTGATGCCTTTGCTTGCCAGATGTTCACATACATCATTATTGAACACATACAGTTCTTGCAGTGGCGTTGTACCAAACCCATTAACCAGCACAGCCACTTCAGTCAGGTTTGGACGATCCAGAAACAAGTCATCAACAATACGTTGTGCCAGTTCTTTAGACGGCAGGATTTTTTCACGACGGATGCCCGGTTCACCGTGGATGCCGACGCCGTATTCCATTTCATCATCAGCTAAAGTGAACGTTGGTGTGCCTTTGGCGGGGGCGGTACAAGAGGTATAGGCAAAACCAAGGCTAATCACATTGTCCGCAGCTTTTTGTGCAAGTTCTTTAACACGTGCCAGCTCATAACCTTTAGATGCAGCAGCACCGGCAATTTTATGGACGAAGACCGTACCGGCAACGCCACGACGGCCAACTGTATATAGACTGTCTTTTAGTGCAATGTCATCAGCGACTTTCACGTAATCAACTTTAATACCATCTTCTGTGGCTAAAGCTGCACCATTCTGGAAATTCATCATATCGCCAGAATAGTTTTTGATGATCATCAAGACGCCTTTGTCAGTCGCGACTTGCTGTAAGGCTTTATAGACCTGAATTTGTGAAGGTGAGGCAAACACGTCACCACATATGGCAGCATCCAGCATGCCTTGACCGACAAAGCCGGCATGGGCTGGTTCATGACCGCTACCACCACCACTGATCAGGGCGACATTTTGGTGTTTTTCTTTTCGGGAAATGATTTTATAAGATTCATTAAATGCCAGTTCTGGATGTGCCAGGACAAAGCCTTTGCACATTTCAACAACGATGTTTTCAGCACCATTCATGAGTTTCTTCATTGGAACACCAATAGTCATTGATTTGGGAGATAAATTTATTGGTCTATTATTCATGAAAGTGATGATTTTTGCAGACTTAAAAGTGTAAAAACGAATTGTTTGGGATTGATGGGCTAAAAAAGGGGCGCATATTTGATAAATTAAAGCCCTCCCAACCTCCCTTTTTCTAAGGAAGGAGCTGTCACGTAATTTATTTGTTTACATGGAGTCCCTCTCTTTGTTCTTGCGCCATATATGGCTCAGGGTTAGGGGAGATTCCAAAAAAAGAGAACAAAAATGAGACTCTATAATAAAAACTTAAAACAAGCCTCACGTGACCTACGTAACAACCTGACCGATGCTGAAAAGTTATTATGGTCACGACTTCGGAATAAGCAAATTTTAGGTTTGCAGTTTTATAGACAGAAGCCAATTTTAAATTACATCGTGGATTTTTACTGTCCCGCTGCTAATTTGATTATTGAGTATGATGGCAGCCAGCACTTTACGGATGAAGGATTGGAAGCAGATCGAATTCGAGATGAAGCTTTGGCTCAATTTGGGTTGAAAGTATTGAGGTTTGATAATGGGCAGGTGATGGGGCGGATTGATGATGTAGCAAATGTAATTTATAAATATTGTTTGAATGAGCTTTCTAAAGAATCCCCCTAAATCCCCCTTTTGCAAAGAGGGACTTCAAACGAATTTGATGGCGGTTATGAAATCATGTAGTTTCTCCCTTTTTCAAAGGGAGGTTAAGAGGGATTACATTTTACCTTCATACATTTTTTTAGCTTCAACTACTTTGTCTAATTTTCTATGAATTAAGGACACAGTTGATAAAATATCTAAAGCATCTTGTTCATCTATATTCCATGTGATTTTATGGGCATGAGCTGTAGTATTTCTAAATGTTCCAAATATCCCTTTAAGTAAATGCATAAAACCGTTTTGTTCACTCTGATGACTTGGTGTAGCTAAACTATTTAAGGCTAAATAAGGAACTTTATTTTTATATGCAAAAGCTTGATCTACTAATTCAGAACCATCACTTGTTAGTTTTGTTTTGATTCTAATTTTCTCAGCAATACTTTTAGTGGCTTCAAAAACCGCATGAAAATAATTATCTACAAGTAGTTCTGCTCTACAGAAGGCTAAAACATCAGGATGTATTTTTCTATCTAATAAAGTTTTTCTTAAATTTTGTGCTCGTGCTTCAGCTTCATCAAAAGTTTGAACTTTGTCTGCTTGCTTGAGTTCGCCACTTTCATTGAGTTCAAAACCTTCAAATGACAATACATAATTCAATTCAGTTCGTATATTTTCAAACCATTCTTTTCTATGGATATGTCGTGAAGGACGCATAACATACTTAATAAAAGCTAAGACATTATTGGAACAGCGATCTTCAGTTTGTTTTGAGTATAGAGCATCATATAAGCGTTTCCATTTTGTTGAATTTAATTGAAGATCTTTGATATTACATTCAGCCAGATACTTGGTAATTTCTGTTCCTGAAAGCCCATTATTAGTTTCACCTAAAGTTTTACAGATGCTTTCTAAGCTTCCAAGATCTAAACTTTTTATTATTGCCATTTGTCAATCTTAAATTTTTCATGGATTTAAGCATTCTAAATATTCATTTTATTTATAGCAATTTAATCCCTCCCAACCTCCCTTTAAAAAGGGAGGAGCTGTCATGTAATTAAATTAATACGTGAAATTCCCCTCTTTGAAAAAGAGGGGTTAGGGGAGATTTAAAAAAACGCAGATTCAAATCCCAAGTGCAACACATTTGTAGTTAGTTGAAAAAGTTAGGTGTATTCATAGAATCATTAGACTTTTTCAACTCGCAATTGGAAAGCACACAATGAAGAAATACACCCAACTTT
>NZ_VPBW01000067.1:0-4993 GCF_013418535.1 Acinetobacter sp. YH12137
CTAGACAAAATGACACCAAATGAGTTTTACTATGATCAGCTACCCCAACAAAACAAGGTGGCTTAACTAGAGCGGAATATCACTTATAAATACGCTTTTAGTTGTTCAAACAAGTGGAACCACCTCTGTTTGTAATGATATTTTATAAAATTCAATATTAGATCTGCAGAGAAAAACTTATCAAACTAAGTATTGGCTAGTCTTTTTCTTCGAAAAACTTATCAAACGAAGTATTAAGTTAATCTTTTTCTTCAACTTCTTCCTTAAACTCAAACAAATCATTCATCGTACAGTTAAAGTACTTACACAACTTATCGGCGACTGGTAATTCAATACGTACAGCACGGTCATAATACATACTTGTGAGCGTGTTGCGATTGATACCTGTTGCATGCACCACTTCACTTAATTTTAAAATTTTTCTATCGCCCATGAGGCTAGATAACTTACAAGTAATCATATTTAAATTAATTTACAAAAAATAACTTGCTGTGGGTTATTTGAAGTTGTTGACTGAGTAATACTTTGCTAAAATTAACCTACAGCAGGTTATTACAACTTATAGAAAGTATATTTTATCCATTTCAACTAAATTATAACTTTTTAAATATAAGGATTGAACCTGCATTAGATTATTTTGTGGAGATGACCGCCGTGTTACCAAATGAGTTATTGATCAGCCAGCAAGCTCGTGACTTAGGAAATCAATTAATTAAAGAAATGAACATCAATAGAAGTTATGGAATGGCTAATTTTCTTGGAGTAAATACTTGCTATGATAATCATCAGGCTGTACTTATTTGGACATTTCAACTGCTTGAAAGGGAACCTGCCTTAAATGAATTAGCAGAAATTAAAAAATATTTTCTTTTAATCTTTCCAGATAGTGTTTATCAATTAGCCTAAGTTGTTTTTAAAATTAATTTATTAAATAAAAAGCACTAAATCAAAGAAAGCTTTATTTAAAAATACCTATTAATTCAAAAACATACCATTTACTGAATATATGAAGCATAGGTTCCTGCTCTATCACTCACTCGTACTAAAATTACATCGCTCTTTTTACTGATACTAAACAATTTATGTCCACGCCACGTTCTGCGGCTTCGAGGGCTAGTTTTTGTTGAACCACTGAGAACAAGGACAACAAACTGCCTACTATATTTTCCCGGAGAGTGGTGTAGGAACTTTTTCATTATTGCTAATCATATCAGCGACAACATCAGCAACGAGCTCCTCTATTCCTGAGAATGCTTTAGACTGATCCGCATCAAGCCAAGACAATGATGGAAACTCAGCACATCATTCGTTTAAGACCTATTTTAATGACGGCACTGGTCGCAAGTTTAGGTTTTATTCCAATGGCGTTAAACACTGGAATTGGTGCAGAAGTACAACGACCACTAGCAACAGTTGTTATCGGCGGTATTGTATCTTCTACAATTTTAACTTTGTTTGTATTGCCTATTTTATATCAATGGGCGCATGGCTCTGAGAGTAGCAAACAGCAATCCGACGAAATTTAAAATCAAAAAAAGCAGCTTAATTACTAGGTTATGCCTAATTAAGCTGCTTTTAATATTGTATGCCCAACATTTTATTGATAAAGCTTACTGCGCTTCATCCCGACAATTTTCATTTAAAAACTCAAACTCTATCGTTGTATGCGATAAATGATAGGAAGATAATTTAGCTGCAACTTCTTGTTTAAGCCTAATTAATTCTTTAACGTCAAAGTTGTCACTCAGCTCAAGGTGCGCTGTTAAAACGTGACTTTCACCATCTAGTGACCAAAAGTGCATGTGGTGGATACCATTAACTTCAGGAAATTCCATTAGTGATAGTTTAATACGCTTTTGAGTCTCTTTATCGGGTGCAGCTTGAAGAAATAAAACGAGTGTTGATTTCAGGTTTTTGAAAACATTAAACAAGATGAACAGCGTGAACCCTATTGATAAAAGGGGATCTAATATCGGCAGTTCAGCGAACAACAGTACGATAGAGACTATAAGAACGGCAACCCATCCAAGTACATCTTCAAGAAGGTGCCATGTCAGCACTTTCTCATTTAATGTTTCACCCGCTTTTAATTTTAATACAGCATATCCGTTAACGGCAACGCCGAGTATCGCTAGCCCTAACATCCCCTCGACTACAGGCATTTCAGGATTGGACAGCTTTGGAATTGCTTCAAATAAAATCCAAATTGAGCCAATGATTAAAACAATACTGTTTATCAATGCGCCAAAGAGAGTAAGTCTACGATAACCATAACTAAACTTATCTGATGCTTCTTTATCTGAAAAACGACTTAAAATCCACGCAAAACCTATTGAAAGACTATCACCAAGATCGTGAACTGCATCTGCCATTATCGCCGTACTGTTAGTGAGCCAACCACCTATAAATTCGATAATAGTGAATGTCACATTAAGGAAAAATGCCCAACCAATACGGTCATCTTTACCATGTTGATGACTATGATTATGGTTGTGCATTTTGTACCTCTAGTACTTTTCTATTTCTTAGTTTTGATACATTCATATTAATCAAGTGACGTATCAAGCGTTGATATATCCAGCGTTTGAACCCCGACAAGTTAGTCCCTTTTTCGAAATAGAACTCATCAGGGGAATCATAAAGCCCAAAGTCATCATGAATACCTTCTTTTTGAATATAGGTATTTTCTCCACGCCAATCTGTATCTGGTGATGAAAAGCACTTTGTTGCAACACCATAACCACAAAAATCATCTTTTACAAACTGATAAGCGGCACCAATTTTGTTGAAGTTATCCAAGTTTTTCCACCTACGTTGATCGATCAAGGATTGGATATCTTTGTGTTCAAAATTAACGATATTCGTATTGTTTAAATATTTCTCAGTCATTTTTTATATATCCTTTTCGTTGCATACTTATACTATAGACTCTATAGTAACTATAGAGTCAAATGTCTGGGGGAAATTGATGAAAATAGGCGAATTGTCAAAAAAATCGGGCTGTTCAATACAAACGATTAGATATTATGAAAGAGAAGGATTACTGTTAAATCCAAATCGTTCAGAAGGTAATTTCAGGCTGTATGATAGCAAAGCACTTAAACAATTGGAATTCGTAAAGCATTGTCGCAGCCTAGATATATCACTCAATGATATTAAACGTCTTATCGAATTAAAAAATAAGCCAGAAGAAAGCTGCTCTAGCGTTAATGCATTAATTGATCAGCAACTTGCACTAGTGAATAAACGCATGAAAGAATTAAGGGCGCTTAAAGCTGAATTACAACAAATGGCTAGTGCTTGTGGTTCGAACAACCCAACATACTCATTATATTCTGCTGACCATGTAACACGGCAAGTATATTGTTTACTATCCATTTGAAACCCCATAATGTTTTAAGTCTATGTATAAAAGTACGATTTTCACTTAGCAGTACTTAAATAATCACCCCACCACTGCATCATTTCAGTCCGCTGGGCTAAATAGTCAGCGTGATTATAGCTGGCACGGGTACGGTTCTTATCAATATGTGAAAGTTGTGCCTCAATCCAGTTATCCTGGAACAAACCTGAGTCATTCAAAATGGTACTAAAAGTGGAACGTAGTCCATGAGAGGATAATTGATGTTTTCCATAGCCCATCTTACGTATAGCCATATTTAATGTATTAAAATGAATCGGTTGATTATGTTTCCGTGGGCTAGCAAAAATGTACTTTTCACCGTATGACCATTGCATGACGTCTTTTAAAATATCTAAAGCCTGATCTGAAAGTGGAACTAAGAAGTCGGGAATCTCATGGCCTAATATGACTTTTCGTCGAAACTGTTTAATATGCAAGGCAGGTATTTTCCAGACTTTTTCATTTAAATCAAAATGATGAGGCTCAGCCAATAACAATTCAGCCCCTCGCACGCCAGTATGTAATTTGAACAGCAGTGCTTTTTTAATAATCGGATGGGCATCCAATTTTTGTAATTTATACTTAAAATCAGATATATCCTCCGCTTTCAAATACGGATAATTTTTCTTGATTTTACTGTTAATGGCGATTTTATTTAAACCATGCGCGATGTTGAATTCACAATAACCCATCGCTACAGCGTAGTCATAAATTTGGTTCAAATAACTACAAGCTTTCTTGACAGGTTCTTTTACTTGGCGTCCCTCTATTTTTTTGATTACTGAAACCAGGTCATAACGCTTGATGTTTTGAAAAGGTAGATCCTGAAGGTCTGGATAAATATCTTGCTGTAAGCATCTTTCTGCTAACTGTAGTACACCACAGCGGGGTAGATCGTTGAAGGCATTTTTCAGTTTGAACTGTAACCACTCCTCCCCGACCTTACCAAAGGTGATGACATTAGAGGCAGTATCTTGTTCAAAACAGAAATCATTGTCTTTAAAGTCATCTCTGACTTGTCGTGCCTTTTTCAGCGATAAATCAGGATAACGACCTAACTGAATGCGTCGACGTTTTTTAGTTTGTGGATCTGTATAGCGATAGCACCAAGATTTTCTTCCACTCGGCTCAATCTTCAGGCTAAGCCCATCTTCATCGGATAAAAAACTGGTTTTTTCCTTACAATGAGCTTGGCGAACTTTAATTTCAGTAAGACTCATGGAATTTAAATGAAACCTAACAATGGGTTGATTGGATCAATTATATCAAAATAGAACGCTTTATGTATGATGCGTACACTACGCATCATATATATTTGTAATATATTGTTTTATATATTTAATATTTTAAGTATTTGTATTTTAGTAACCATTATAAGTACCACCTCTTCTTTAAGTTACCAACAACTCACTTTTTCTGTCATCAATGTTAAATAAGTCTTGTGCTTTAAATTCTTAGATGACTGATGTGTGCTTAAAAAACAGGAGGGTTTAACTTGGTAAACTATACATACTCATTAGGAGTTTACCATGAGCAAGAAACAGAAGACTTACACCGCAGAATTTAAAGCTGAAGCCATAAAAGCCATTG
>NZ_VPBW01000068.1:0-4675 GCF_013418535.1 Acinetobacter sp. YH12137
AATTCAAGTGAATTTGTTTGAAAGAAGAACTTTAAAAGCTTTATTTTCACCCGATAAAATACCCATAAAACAAGAGGAAGCTCATTTGAGCTTCCTCTTGTGAAAAATTGTGGGACAGCAATGCGCTGATGCGTCCTTTTTTTACTCAGTCACTAATTCAGAAATTAGAAACGGAATTTAGCATTTAAGCCTACAGTTTGTGTATCACGAACTACATCATTTTGAGCAAGATTTGCTTCGTAGTTTGAGTTCACATAACTAGCACCTACAGCAACTGCTGGAGTGATGAAGTAGTTTACGTTTGCGCCCCAAGCTTTGTCTGGAGAGTTAGCGTAGCTAGATTCCATATAAGATGCACCAACGCTTAATTTAGGGTTGATGTACAAAGTAGTACCTAGGTTGTAAGCAGTATCTTCACCATAAACCAAGCCGCTTTCGAAGCCAAGTGACATATTGGTACCGTCAATTGCGCCTACATATTTAGTACGAGCAGTGATTGCATCTTGGTCTTCAGCGATTGTTTGAGACTCAATAGCAGCTTTAACAACGCCGTTGTTGAACATGTTGAAAGCGTCATAAGAAGTTTGGTCTGCAACGCTTGTGTAACCTACAGCTACCAGGAAGTTAGGAATAGGAAGTACACCTACTTCTAATGCATAACGGTCGCCATTATCATCTGTTGGGTTACCAGCTTTGTTATCAGTGATAGTATGGCTATAAGAAGCGCTTGCATAAGCAGGAACAACTTTAGTTGGGATGTAAGCTTCACCTTTTGCACCAAAAGTATGGTGTACAGTACGATTGCCAGATTCTTGTCCGTTTTCGCCGTATGTATAAGCAGCAGAAACATTAGATGCCTGGTTGATGAAAGCAGCTTCAGCTAAAGGACCTTTAGAAGCGTCTACATCTTTGAAGTAGTAAGTACCTTGAACAGCGCCAGTGAAGTCTTTGTCATTCGCAGTGTTGTCGATGTACTCTGACTGACCTTGAACTTCAAATTGATATGCTTGAGCACCGGTCATGGCTAATAATAAAGCAGTGGCTAAACCGAGTTTTTTCATGATATTTACCATTTTGTTACAAAAGATGTACAACAGAAACGTATTGTATTGTAACAATTTATTAAGTCAATCTGATTTGAAATCGCTATTTTTTTGTGCAAAATCATTGTATTGATTTTGTATAGCATTCACATAAATAAGAAATCTTTTAATTCTGAAAAAAATCTTTAATAACAATCTTGTATACAGAAAAAATTGTTACAACTAATCAGGAAAATGAATTAATAAAGGATTTCTTGATTGTTTAATTAAGTTGAATAGTGGATTTTAATTCAAAAAACCAATTTACTTATCATGAAAATAATCATGTTTATTACAATGAATTTAAGAAAGGCGTAAAAACTGTAATATAAAACAAATTTATGAAAGAATTGATCGGTTTAGCGACAACATCAGGGTTATAATGTGATGTATTTCACTGTTTTGTCTATAAATTGTGATATGTCATAAATCCTAGTAAATTAATGTGCTTTACATTGTTACCAAATTGACTGATAATAAAAAAATCAGGTTAGAGTTCATGTTTTTACATGATAATTTGACTGATTCTCCACATATTTTTGTTTTTATCGGCCCAGCTTTCCCCAAGGTTGGGCTTTTTTTTTGCCTGAATTTTTTAGAAGCATCAGTCTACGAATTAGTTCATAAAAGAAGATTAGAAAAACTAGTATAGAAAGCCGTCAAAGATGATTCTTAAGTGCACCTTAATGGTGCATTATTTCAATTTAAAAATTGCTTCGTTCTATAAAGTTGCAAAAAAAAACCTCAATTTCTATATAAAATTGAGGTTTTTTCGCCAAAATTTGCGGGTAAATCAAAAAATCTGCTGAGGAATAATTTAACTCGCCCTAATGCAGTGCATTATGCACCTAATTGTTGCACGTGTAAATAGTTCAGAAAGCGAGTTTTTTAATTTTCTTATATTTTAAATTATGAAATTTTCATTCCTATTTATATTTTAGTGATAACAGATGAAAAATCCTGAAAATATAAAGAGTTAAAACCTTTAAGAACATAAGAAAAACCTTCTGAAAATCAAAGCAATTGGGAAGAAATATTGATGATGAGTAGGCGTTTATTTGTATAATCTATCTACTATTAAATGGGGAGTCCTTGATTCATGTGAAGGACTAAAAATCAAGATGAATACTTTGCGCTCTGAGAAAATCAGCAAACATCTGTACTGGTCGATGTCGATCATTATTTTATGTTTATTGTGTATTTGTATTCCCTTAATTATTGATAGTAGTCAACATTATTTAAAATCAAAACAAACCTATCAGCAGCTTTATGCCTTACAACAGGTCACCGATCTCTCCAATAAAATCTCCCGGGAACGGGCACCTGCCAACAAAGTAATGTCTAGCTCGGTTGAGGAATTTGCCAAACATCAGCAGGAGTTAAGCGATTACCGTCAGGAAGTCGATCAACAGATGCAAATTACGGCTCAGGCACTTGATCAGGTTGGTTTTAATCACCTAAGCCAGCAACTTTTATCTGAGTTAAAGCCTAGTCTGCAATATGGGCGTAAGCAGGTCGATCTCTATACTCAAATACCTCGCCCGGAACGTACTGCACAGGAAATGGATCAGGCCATTCTCGCCATGTTTACTGCCTGGGATAGCAGTCGTAAAATTCTGAAAGGAGTAGTGATTGCCTCTGCTACGCCATCTGCCCGTTTGGATAATTACATGAGTGAAATCCTGTTTTTATCTGATCTCAGGGATCAATCGGGTCGGGTAGCGTCAAATGTCATGGCACATGTGACATTTGGAACCCAGATTCCAGAGCAAAACATTACCCGTTCCTTGCAGGTCCAGCATCAGGTACGCTACCTCTGGGATATTATTGATACGCTACAGCCTGTTCAGGACAAAACTGATGAATTTATTCGTTTACATCAGCGGGTCGGAACTGAATTTATCCAGCAAGGTTTACCGATTGTGGAGCGACTGATTGAAGATAGCCGCCAGCAGCGTCCTTATTATTTAACTGGAACCCAGCTGACTGAAGCCATTGTAGATAAATTTACAACAGTGATTGATTTGCAGAACTATTTACTGCAATACACCAAAGATGTGGCTATTAAGGAAATGCGCCATGGTCTGAATCATTTGATCTGGACAGTGGCCTTATCTGGAATTTCCCTGATTACGGCAATTTTGACCATGATTTTTGCGCGTAAACGTATCTTTATTCCTTTAATTCGGGCACGTAAAATTTTATTTGATTTGTCCACTGGGTCTGAACGGAAGCAAGCCCAATCAAAACTAAAAATAGACCGGCCTACTGAATCCTTATTTACAGCAATTCAAAAACTGCAGCACATGCTGCAAGAGCGTGAAGCATTAGAATTTCGACTGAAAAATATTGCCCATTCCGATTCCCTGACTGGACTGGCTAACCGTTTTGCGCTCGATGAATATATCCGTTTTATGGAAACGCATCCGACCCAGTTTAAGCGAACCTGCCTGATGATTATTGATATTGATCACTTCAAACAGGTCAATGATCAATATGGGCATATTATTGGTGATCAGGTCATTCAACTGGTTGCAGAACGCTTAAAAGCCAATGTTCGAGCTTCGGATCTGCTGGTTCGCTATGGCGGTGATGAGTTTCTGGTCCTGATTGAAAATATCGAGATGCAGCATGCTTTCATGCTGGCGAATAAAATCCGGACCGAAGTCGCTGAACATTCTATTCTGACCGCAGCTGATGAAGATATTCATGTATCGGTGAGTATTGGGGTAGCGATTGGTGCAGAGTCATGGATTGCTTTACTGGAACAGGCCGATGAGGCGTTATTTAAGGCCAAAGCCAAAGGACGTAATGTGGTGGCTGAGGTTTAAACCACTTAACTGAATTTTTTAAGCTAAACAGTCTGAAGAGTCATAATTTTATAATTTATATTGTTAAAAAATAAAGTAAATTTCATTGAAGTTTTTAAAAAATATAAAAATTTAGGGGATCTTAAAATGAGTAAAAATTGTATTTTCTGTCAAATGGTAAAAGGGGAATTGCCATGTCATTTAATCGATGAAAATGATGATTTTATGGCGTTTCTTACTATATTTCCCAATACATTGGGCGCAAGCGTAGTGATTCCAAAACAGCATTATTCCAGCTATGCCTTTGAACTGAGTGACCAGGTGCTGACAAATCTGGTTTTATATACCAAGCAGGTAGCCCTAAAATTGGATCGTTATTTTGATGACGTTGGCCGAACAGCAATGGTGTTCGAGGGATTTGGTGTCGATCATGTGCATGCCAAGCTATTTCCAATGCATCAGACTAAAAATACCCATGAAAAATGGCAGCCAATTAATTCTTCAGTCGATAAGTATTTTGATGCTTATGAGGGCTATATTTCATCGCATGATGCTCGAAGGGCGGATGATCAAGCGCTGGCACAATTGGCTGAAAATATTCGCTCAATCGCATAGTCAAAAATAAAAGCCCCCTCTTTTTAAAAGAGGGGCACTCTCCACTGCTGTCCCATAGTTTGCTTTAAATAAAAAAACCTGAGTCCTAACAGTTAAAATATGAGTGCAAACAAACACTTTAACGACCAGGATTCAGGTTTTGTCACATCAGAATACCGTATTTCATGA
>NZ_VPBW01000069.1:0-4214 GCF_013418535.1 Acinetobacter sp. YH12137
AGAGGAATAGCTACTCGATATGACAAGCTCAAAAGAAATTATCAAAGTTCTGTTGCCTTAGCCTGTATATTTTTATGGCTACCGTTATAGGGTTAATTATGAACAGTAAGTGTCAACAGACCCTAATTATTAATATCATAAATTAAACATTAGATTTTTATCAGGTTATAAAAAATATTTATTCATAATTTGACAATAATTTTTAGAGGCTCCCCCCATTTAACATAATGGCTGTTATACGAAATTAATGTGTTAGAACCCATTTAAAGTGTCTATATTCTCACCAATAAAAATGTCTAGTTTATGATGGTTTTCACCATCATGGACTGGATATAAATATAGATGCTGATCACTATGTCTGATAAAGAAATTCAACGTCTTGCAGTTCTGCAAGACGTTAGAGATCATCGTATTACCCAGGTCCGTGCTGCTGAAATCCTGAATCTTTCCACCCGTCAAATTACCCGGTTATTGCAGAAACTCAATCAAGATGGTGTCTCAGGTATGGCACATGCCAGTCGTGGTCAACCTGGCCATCGTCGCCATGATGACTTGTTAAAATCAAAGTGCCTTTCCATTATTGCTGAACATTTGCTGGGCTTTGGACCCACCTTGGCGCATGAGAAGCTCAGCAGCATGTTTGGTCTGCATATCCCTGTAGAAACGGTTCGTCGCTGGATGACTGCAAATGACCTGTGGATTCCTCGATCCAAGCGTCTGAAACGTCCGTATCAGCCTAGATATAACCGTGATTGCTTCGGTGAGCTGATCCAGATCGATGGCTCATATCATGACTGGTTTGAAGGCCGAGCTTCCAAATGCTGCTTGCTGGTTTATATCGATGACGCCACTGGAAAGCTGTTGCATCTGCGCTTTTGTGAGGCTGAAACGACCTTTGATTATATGCTTTCAACCCGAGCCTACATTGAGCAATACGGCAAGCCTTTAGCGTTTTATAGCGATAAACACTCGGTATTCCGAGTGAATCAGAAATCGAGCCAAGATAGCCAGATCACGCAATTTGGGCGGATTCTGAATGAGTTAAATATTGATATTATCTTCGCCAACTCACCCCAGGCTAAAGGCCGTGTGGAACGTGCCAATAGAACACTCCAGGATCGCCTGATCAAGGAAATGCGCCTAGAAGGTATCTGTTCAATTGCCGAGGCAAATGCCTGGCTGCCCTGCTTTATTGAGCATTTCAATCAGAAGTTTGCCAAGTGTGCGCGAAACTCAAAGAATTTACATCGGCCATTAACCGAATCTCATCTTGAACTGGATGATATTTTTACCTGGCAGGAACCGCGTAAGGTCACCAAGAATCTGACCCTGACCTATGACAAATGTATTTATCTGCTTGAACCGATAGAGCTGAATCATAAGCTTGTTGGGCAATATATTTCATTTCTGGAGTACCCGGATGGGACTGTGGCCCTCATGCACGAGGGACGAAAGCTCAACTACAGCATTTTCAATAAATTAGCTGGGCTACAGCAGAATGAGATCGTTGAGAATAAACGGTTAGGTACAGTTCTGGCACATATTCAGCAACAGCATGAAGAGTTGGAAAAACAGAATAAACGTTCCCGTCTCAAGAAAAGTATGCCGAGTCGTAAAGCTCAGAAAGCTGTTATTGAACAAAGAAAGTTAAATCCTGTGCTTGACTCTTGTGGTTAAAAACAGGACATTTTAAATGGTTTATCACATAGACATTTTAATTGGTGAATAACATAATGGATGTCCGTATAGACTACTTGCATATTGTATTCGATCGAATACAATATAGTGAGAAGATAAGGAATTCTCATGATTGAAATTAAACGTCTGCCAGAATTTGATGAATGGTTAGATGGCATTAAAGACAATATGACCCGTATTCGTCTGAATCGTAGATTAGATAAGGTTCAACGTGGAAATTGGGGAGACATTAAGCCTCTCCAAGATGGCGTTTGGGAAATGAGAGAGTTCTTCGGTGCTGGATGGAGAATGTATTACATCCAGCATGGTGACGTAGTGATTGTAATGCTTGGTGGAGGAGATAAATCGACTCAACAACAAGACATCGATCGTGCAGTCAAATTATCGAAAACATTGGAGGATTAAAATGGTTAAAGTCGCTGATTTACCAAGTTTTGATATGGCTGAGTCACTCAAAACTGAAGAAGACATTGTGATGTATCTCAATATGGTTCTTGAAGATAATGATCCAGCTGAATTAGCCCATGCACTTGGTGTTATTGCTAAAGCTCGTGGCATGACTCAAATTGCTAAAGAAGCAGGGATTGGGCGAGAGGCACTCTACAAAGCCCTACGTCATGATTCAGCACCACGTTTTGATACGATTAATCGTGTAGTAAATGCGTTAGGCTTAAAACTCACTGTACAACACGCCTAAAACTTTAAAAAATATAGTAAAAATGGGAGCTAAAGGCTCCCATTTTTAGATTCGTATAAGGTGTATTATGTTAATTGTAGCAAAACTCAATAATCATAGCCTTCCTGATAACCCTCATGCTCACTAAGGTCATTAATTACACTATCGTATACACCTGAGTAGTTCATAAGATCTCCATTATCATCATGTTCATAGTTTTCAGAACCTTCATAATCCGATCCAGAATGATTAGATATAAATCCTCTGTTAGCCCCTGTTAATGATTGTGTGAGTGGTTTTCTGGGAGGGGGATTATTAGGTTCTGTTTGATTTTCGTATGGCTCATCATCATCGTATGGAATATCAGAGGATTCTTCTTTCTGATATCTATTCAAAGCATCATCAGAACGCCATACATAGATTTTGTCTTCATTTTCATATTTCTTGTTCATGACACTATTCCTTAAGAATATTTGTTTTTACGACTATCAAAGTCGTAGGCAGTAATTAAAGACTCATATTCACTAACAACAACGATTCCGCCTTTATCCAAGAGCTTAGCCATCACAGCTAATTCACGTAGCATTTCTTCTCGATGACGAAGGATCAATTTTCTATTCACGATCACCTTATCTCCATCGATTTCACCATGCTCTAAAGCATAGTTAACCATTGCTTTGGTAATTCCTCGTTGAGAAGTTCTCTTCATGAAATGGTTCGTTTTAATCATTTTATTTCTGCCTATTGCCTGTATGTTTTTCATCCTATAGCACACACAAAAACTTGTAAATACTTTTTGTAATTTTTTTAATTACAAAAAGTATTTACATTTGTATCTACACTTATATTTAATGTGCTATAATTTATTCAATTTCAAAAACTGATAGATAAAACAAATGGTTGAAAAATTAGATTTAGAAGAGTTGGCCTATAGACATCGAGCTAAAAGGGAAATGTCTATCGATGGGCTGAGTGCTTTTGTCGAACTAGGTTTGAATACTCGTATCAATCTTGAGCCTAATGCAATGAAAGGGCTGTCAATTAAACTTTCCGAAGATCAGAATATGATTCTTGAATCAGTTGCAAATGCTATAGGCAAAAGCAAGAGTAAAGTTCTTCAAGAAATAGTTAGCTCTTATATAGAATCAGCTTATCTTTCATATCTGAAAGGCCTTTATCAGATTGGTGATTTAAATCAAGAAAATACTGATATTGATGCAGTACAGGACCATTTAATTAAGATAAAAAATAAACTCAAAGATTCAGGAAATGAGTATTTCCATATCTTCATGCTGGCAAAAATGGGCTTCATAGACCGAGCTACGGATTTAGCAGATGAAATACTGAATCAACAAAAGAAGGGGCAAGCTAATGAGTAATTATTTTGAAGAACTAGGTCTCCTTCATGCTACAGAGCTAGATGCAAAGTCTGTAAAAACTCTCGCAATGTCATTTAAGTTACCTGAGCCAGATCTCATGAAATTGGATGTTTTTTGTGAAGATATGGGAATCAATCGAAGTAAATTTATCCATATGTTATTAGATGATCAAAAGGCCTTTGATGCTCTAAAAACATACATGCTGGCAAGTCAAAAAAATATAGACGACTTAGCTTTACCTGACAGTATTAGAGGGAAATTCGAGACTTATTTACAGCTGGAAGATCCAAGCTCTGACTGCTGATTTAACATAATGGTTGTTATACGCAATAAAAATGTTAGAAACCATTTAAAGTGTCTATATTCTCACCAATAAAAATGTCTAGTTTATGATGGTTTTTACCATCATGGACTGGATATAAATTAGAGATGTTGATCACTATGTCTGACAAGGAAATTCA
>NZ_VPBW01000006.1:0-126828 GCF_013418535.1 Acinetobacter sp. YH12137
TAGCAAGAGTGAACCACCTGATCCCTTCCCGAACTCAGAAGTGAAACCTCTTAGCGCTGATGGTAGTGTGGGGTCTCCCATGTGAGAGTAAGTCATCGCCAGCTCATTATTCCAAAAGCCCTCTGCTAAACGCAGAGGGCTTTTTTTATATTTATATAATCACTTTTCTCTCTTTAACGACTAATTTTTTACAGCTGTATAATCTCTGATCAGCTGTAAAATGTTATACTACTCGTGTAAATATTTTTTATTCTCTGAGTCATATGCAGCAGATTCTCATAAACACATTTGTGTTGATATGGCTCAGTTTGATTTCTCCACAGCTATACGCTGTAACAGAATTAAATTTTGATCATCATCAGTATGTCAAACTCGATGGAGAATGGGATTTCTACCCCAATCAGCTGATTGATCCCACTTCTGGGCAGTGACCATCTCAGTTAACTTCCTCTAATCAGACTCTTGCTGCTGAAAAAGTTCATTTACCTAATTCTTTCCTGACCTTAACAGGTCATAAAGACCATATTGGAACTTTTCAAAAAGCCTTCAGGCTACCTGAATCAGTCATCAATCATGCGGTTTATATTTATGTGCCTTATCAGTATGGGGCTTATCGCATGTATGTCGATGATCATCTCCTGATAGAAGTAGGGCAGGTAGGCATACATGGTCAGCATCAGACCATGATGGCGCCAAAGTTGGCTTCTTTCTTTCCCTCACAGCGGGAAGTGACGATTACCATTCAGGCTTCAAGTTATCACCATATCCGTGGCGGGCTGGAAAACAGCATGTTTATTGGCTTTAATCAGCCTATTCTGGATAAGTTTTATGATCAGGTGATTCCTTTAAGTGTGATCAGTGGCGTTCTACTGATGATTGGCTGCTTTATGGTGTTCTTTGCAATATTTCGCAGCCTTAAAACGCAAGCAGGTAATTTGCTGCTGTTTCTAGGGTTATTTATTCTGTGCTTGAGCCTACGTAGCTTCTTTGCAGTCCCATTCATTTATACTTTATTCACGAATATTTCCTGGGTATGGGGCACACGATTTGAGTATTTACTGACTGAATTGGCGACTCTGTTCTTCTTGATTTATATCTATTTATTGCCGTATCGACTGTTAAATCCTTATTTATTAAAAATCACAGCTTTGTTAATTAGTATCAATGTGGCTGTGACCCTGTTTACGCTGCCTTATATCTTCCAGAGCTTCTTTTTCCAAAGCTTTAGTATTGCAGTACTGGTTTTTATTAATCTGCTTTATGGCGCTTACCGCATGCACAAATCGGATGTGCGTTATTCCAAGATTAATTCTATTGCGGTGGCGCTGGTCTGCCTGACCTTCTTGCATGACTATTTACTTGCTTTAAAGGTGATTGATTCAGTTGAAATTGCATTTTATACCTCTTGTGCCTATTTTATTTTAATTACCTTTCAGCTCAGCCGTGATTATGCGGTGCAAAGTATTAATACCGAGTTGTTAAACAAGCAGCTTTTGCGCCTGAATAAAGAACTTGATCAGAAGGTTCAGGACCGTACGCGTGATATCACCTTGCTTAATGAGAAACTCGCGCAGCAGGTGAGGTTGGATTCGCTGACAGGTGCCTATAATCGCTTTGCCTTAAATGAACAGCTTCAGCAGCAATATGAACATGCAATCGCAAATCAGACTTCGCTGGCTGTTTATATGATCGATGTGGATTATTTTAAAAACTATAATGACTATTATGGCCATCTCAAAGGTGACTATATTTTAAAAAGACTGGTTCGAACCATTCAGCAAATATTACCTGAAAATGGCTTTCTGGCACGTTATGGGGGTGAGGAATTTGCGGTTTTACTGGCAGATATTTCCTTGCAGGAAGCTAAAGCTTTTGCCGAGCAACTTTGTGAGGCTCTTCGTCAGCTCAATTTGGAACATGCCAATCGTAGTGATGACAAAACCTGGATTAGTATCAGTGTTGGAGCAACGATTATGGACGCTGAGCATATCTATAGAAATGTTGACCGTTTACTGAAAACAGCTGATCAGCAGCTGTATCAGGCGAAAATTCTTCGTGATTCAGCCTGTATTAAGTAATAAAAAATCCAATCAATACATCAGCTATCTTTATCTGATCAAGTTATATCCGCTTACGATTCCTTTACTTTTTTATTATTTTAGCCGCTGTCCGGAATGCTAAATTGGTACTTATCTGAATGAAATTAGCATGAAGAATAACAATGAAACAGACTCAAATAGCAGCAATTTTATTATTAGGCTTAGGTTCCTATAGCCTGACTGCCTGTGCCCAAGACAAGACTTCAGCATCCCCAGCTGGACAATCCGCTGCCAAAACCACACAGCAAGCCTATAAAGTCGAAGAATTTGCACAATTGAATGAGCCCTGGGCACTCACTGAGCTGCCAGATCAACGTTTACTGATTACCGAAAGATCTGGAAAGTTAAAATTATTTAATCCAGCCAATCGCAGCACTCAAACTGTTCAGGGTATTCCTCAAGTGGCCTATGGCGGACAAGGTGGCTTAGGCGATGTTGTACTCCATCCTGACTTTGCCAAGAATCAGTGGGTATATCTCAGTTATGCTGAACAAGGGCAGGGTGGTTATGGTGCAGTCGTGGTTCGTGGCAAGTTGGATCTCACCAAGAGCACACCACAACTCACTCAGATCAAAAAAATCTGGACTCAGGTACCGAAATTTTCTTCCGGTCAGGGCCATTATGGGCACCGGATTATCTTTGGCTCAGATAACAAACTCTGGATCAGTTCGGGTGAACGTCAGCAATTTAATCCAGCTCAAGATATGAAATCCAATGCCGGCAAGATTATTCGTCTGAATGATGATGGTTCAATTCCTTCCGATAATCCATTTATGAATCAGGGTGAAATTGCCAAGCAGGTCTGGAGTCTGGGACACCGTAATCCTCTCGGTCTGGCATTTGATCCACAAGGGCAGCTTTGGGTGATTGAAATGGGGCCTAAAGGTGGTGATGAGCTGAATAAAGTGATGAAGGGCAAAAATTATGGCTATCCGATTGTCTCTAATGGGGAGCATTATGATGGCAAGCCGATTCCAAATCACAGTACCCGACCAGAGTTCGAAGCACCGGCATTAGATTGGACTCCCGTAATCTCTCCTTCAGACTTGCTGTTCTATACTGGCAATAGCTTTCCTCAATGGAAAAATAAAGCCATTGCTACAGGTCTGTCTTCTCAGGCAATGATTGTAATCGATACCACTCAAAATCCTGCGAAAGAAATACAGCGACTGGATATGAAAGAGCGGATTCGTGGTGCGATCCAGGCCAAAGATGGCTCATTCTGGGTGATTGAAGATGGTCCAAAAGCCAAGTTGCTTAATATGATCGCATCTCAGTAAAAAGCTAAATAGTTAATATCAGAATGAAAGAAAAAGGCCCCAACTCCTGTGAGGGCCTTTTCAAATTTAGCTCAGATACCTATCCTCCGGTATCAATCAGCATCCTGCCGATGTTTTATTCTTGTTTTTGCAAGGCTTCCTGTCTTGGTATGCACTCAATATAGCCTGAGTCAGAAAGACCGAGTAGAGACATTGACCGCATCTGCTGTAGGCCAGAGGCGACAAGCTCACTTGAAAATATTTGTCCGATCAAATCCCAAGTTATCAGGACAATTTTACGATATGGTAGAGATAGAAGACCTTATTAAAGCTCATCTCTCTATTCAATAAAAAATATCTAAAAGAATTCAATAAAATAATAAAAAGAAGAAGCACATGCCTACCGTTCAAATTGAAGTCCGGCAGCAATATTCCCAGGCTGATGAAGAGCAGTTACTCGACAGCGTATTTCACTGTGTGAAAAATGCCTTTCAACTGCCTGACTATGACCGTAATATCCGGCTGGTGGTACATGAAGCCTATCGTTTTCAATATATGGTTCATCTGGCCCAGCCTGAATATTTTACCTAGATCAGTATTGACTGCTTCGCTGGCCGAAGTCTGGAGACCAAGCGCAAACTGTATCAACAGAGTGTAGAAAGCTTGGGAAAACTGGGCATTCCGTCTGACCATATCCTGATTCATCTGCAGGAAAGTCCATTGGAAAACTGGGGAATCCGAGGCGGACAAGCAGCCTGTGATGTCAATTTAGGCTTTAATGTAGAGATCTGACCTTTTTAGAAAAATACCAGATTTTAAATACAAAAAAGCCCCAACATCCTGTTGAGGCTTTTCTGGATTTGCTTTTCAGATCTGACTCCTGTCTGACCTGTCAACGTCCTGTTACTCTGCGCTTTTTATTGTTGTTGTATCGCTTTGCAGACTTCCTGTCTGTCTATGAATCAAACTATAGCCTTGAACTGAAAGTGGGAATAGCCGACAAATTCTGCGCTGCCTGTAGGCTAAAGCGCACATCGCTGTCGTCCTCAGGCACTGACATACTGGATCAGCTTATCCACGACATCTCTGAGTGTTTTATTGTCGAATTCATTCCCTTCAAAGCTGTAGTCTTTATTGCGACTAAAAATGTCCCGCAGCTCTACAATCGCATTGGTATCCACCATACCGAGCTGAGTGCCGACCTGACGGATCTGATCAATGGAACGTGAGCCGTTGGTGACGCCATAACCGATATAAGCTGCCGGTTTGCCTTGCCATTCCTTGGCCAGATAATCCAGGGCATTCTTTAATGCTGGGCTATAGCCATGGTTATATTCAGGGCTGATAAAAATAAATGCATCCGCAAGGGCAATAAAGTCGGCCCATTCCTGCTGTTTCGGCTGATCATAAATACCGGTCAATGGAGGATGAGAACCAGCAAAAAGCGGAAGGTCCCATTCTTTTAAGTCGACAAGTTCGGTTTCAAGCGTGCTAAAACCATATTTTTTAATTTCCTGTAGTACCCAATGTGCGACCTTAATTGCTGTACGTCCTTCACGCACACTGCCAACCACAATATAAATTTTCATATCTTTCCCTTTCTTATCGTATTCTCATCAAATTAAATTAATCAGATTTATTAATAGAGACTAGAGAGGATTTGTATCTAGAAACTAAAAAAGCTCCCGAAGGAGCTCTTTTAAATCATGTGATTAGCTGATATTACATCAGCTTCACGCCTTGCTGGCCAGCCGGAGTGACTTTGAAGATTTCGACTTCAAAGGTGATATTTTTACCTGCAAGAGGATGATTAAAGTCCACTTCGGTAATATCATCATTTACGGATCTTACTACGCCATACAAAGTCGATTTGGCCTTGTCTTCAAACTCGATCATGTGACCTTCGATCGGACGTTCGCCAAATTTCACCGTATCAAATTTTTGAACATTTTCAGGATTCCACGGACCAAAAGCTTCTTCGGGTGGAAGGCTGACAGTACGACGGTCACCAGCACGCAAGCCCATCAAGGCTTTTTCAAAGCCTGGTAATAGGTTGCCATCACCAATGGTCAGGCTTACCGGTTCTTCACGGCTACGGGTATTGTCAATTTCTACGCCACTTTCGATCGCGACAGAAAAATGAAGCTCGACTTTAGAGCCGTCTTCAACACGAGTTTCCTCGTTAGGATTAATAAAATCAGTCATGTTGCGCCTGTGCACGTTGAATTCGGTGTTTTTCCAGGAAAAACGTATCAATCAGCAGCAGAATCGTACCTAAAGTAATGGCACTATCCGCAATATTAAAAGCAGGGAAGTGGCTGTTCTGATAATAGACATGAATAAAGTCAACCACATAACCTAAAGAAATGCGATCAATCAGGTTACCAATAGCACCACCCAGAATCAGGGCAACCGCTAATGGTAATACTTTCATGCTCTTTGGCATACGCATCAGCCAGAACACGAAAACCACAGACACTAAGCCTGCAAGAGAGGTAAAGAAATAACGTTGCCAGCCACCGGCATCGGACAAGAAACTAAAGGCAGCGCCATAGTTATGTAACAGTGTCCAATTTAAAAAGGGCAGGACGGGCACCGGATCTGCATATTCCAGATGTGTTACCGCAATCCATTTGGTCCATTGATCTAGAATGATCGCCAGAATAGCCAGTCCAATCCACCACAAATTGTGAGGATAGAACTGGAACAGACCCTTTTTCTGCTGTGGGTTAGGCATATTTTCTCTCTTCACCTTGGCCGCTCGGGAGGTTAATGATACAACGACCGCATAGTCCTGGATGTAAGGCATGTGTATTCACATCAGGAAGTACATGCCAGCAGCGTACACATTTCTCGCCATCTGCCGCAGATACTTTCACGCGTAGACCTTCAAGTTCAGCGTCATTGCCTTGAGCAGCATCAAACGGATTCACGATCACCTGAGAAGTGATCAGAACGAAACGCAGCTCATCACCCAGACGGTCTAGAACAGCTTTCAGTTCATCATTGGCCCACAGCTCAACTTTGGCAGACAGGTTTGAACCCACCAGTTTCTCGTTACGCGCATTTTCAATGTGCTTGTTCACCGCAGATTTCACTGTAATCAGGGTTTGCCAGTCTGCTTCAGACAACAGGTTTGCCTGTGCTGAAACTGGAATATCGTACCATTCAGCAGTGAACACATATTTCTCGCTTTGACCTGGAATTAGTGGCCATGCTTCTTGAGCGGTGAAGCTCAGGATTGGTGCCATCCAGCGAACAAAGGCTTGTACCAGATGATACAGCGCAGTTTGCGCAGAATGACGTGCCTGTGAATCTGCTTTAGTGGTGTACTGACGGTCTTTGATGATGTCTAAGTAGAAACCACCGAGGTCGTTAATACAGAAATTGGTCAAGGCATTGGTCACGATATGGAAGTTCATATCTTCATATGCTTTCTTGATGGTTTCCTGTACATCATTGGCGCGTTGCAGGATGTATTGATCCAGTGCAATCAGTTGATCTACAGGTAGTGCGTCAGTTTCCGGATTGAAGCCATTCAAATTCGCCAGCAAGAAACGCAGGGTATTACGGATACGACGGTAACCATCTGATGCACGGTTAAAAATTTCTTTACCTGCGGTCATTTCATAACGGTAATCTGCTGAAGCGATCCAGAAACGCAGGCCGTCTGCACCCATGTTCTTGATAATGTCTTGCGGAGTAATAATATTACCCAGCGATTTCGACATCTTGCGACCTTTCTCATCAACCACGAAACCGTGAGTCAGCAGACCTTTATATGGCGCACGTTGATTGATTGCCATAGAGGTCAATAATGAAGACTGGAACCAGCCACGGTGTTGGTCAGAGCCTTCAAGATACAGATCAGCCGGATCAGTTAACTCTTCACGGTCACGCAGCACTGCATAGTGAGTTGTACCAGAGTCAAACCATACGTCTAAGGTATCGCGAACCGCGTTGTACTGCTCAGCATCATCACCAATGAAGTCTTTCGCTTCACGGTTATACCAGGCATCAATACCTTCCTGTTCGATCAGTTTAGCCACTTCTTCGATCAGTTCAGGTGTACGCGGGTGCAGTTCATTGGTGTCTTTGTGCACGAAGAATGGGATTGGCACGCCCCAAGTACGTTGACGTGAGATACACCAGTCCGGACGGCCTTCGATCATTGCCTGGATACGGTTTTTACCCCAATCCGGAACGAAGCTGATGTCATTTTCAATGGCATTCAATGCGCCCTGACGCAGACCTTTTTCATCCATGCTGATGAACCATTGTGGGGTCGCACGGAAGATGATTGGAGTTTTATGACGCCAGCAGTGCGGGTAGCTATGCTTGATAGGCTTATGTGCCCATAGCTTGTTAGCTTCGCCAAGTGCCGCAATAATTTGGGGATTGGCCTTGTAGATGTGCTCGCCTGCAAATAGTGGTGAAGTCGGTAAATACACACCATTACCACCTACAGGATTATCTACTTTCAGGTTATACAGCAGACCAACTTTATAATCGTCCACACCGTGGCCAGGTGCAGTATGTACAGCACCAGTACCGCTGGTTGCAATAACGTGTTCACCCAGAATCACTGGCACTTGACGCTCAGCGATTAAAGGATGTTGTAGTACCAGATTCTCAAGTTTCGCACCGGCAAAATCTGCAATTACTTCAACCGCATTAAAACCATAACGTTCAGTCGCAGATTCAACCAGATCTTTAGCTAGGATAAAGTTTTGCGCCGCTTTATCTTCACCACGTGCAACAACCAATTGGTATTCAATTTCAGCGTGCAGAGCAACCGCCTGATTCGCAGGCAGGGTCCAAGGCGTAGTCGTCCAGATCACGATATCGGTTGAGTCTTTAACTTCAACACCTAAACGTGCAGACAGATCCGCCAGATCAACCACGGTGAAACCCACGTCAATCGCGTCTGACTTTTTATCTTCATATTCAACTTCAGCTTCAGCCAGTGCTGAACCACAGTCCAGACACCAGTTCACCGGTTTAAGACCTGGCTGGATATGGCCATTTTTCGCGATTTCACCGAGTGAACGCACGATGTTGGCTTCTTGCTTGAAGTTCATGGTGAGGTAAGGATTGCTCCAGTCACCAAACACGCCCATACGGATGAAGTCTTTTTTCTGTAGCTCCACCTGACTCAATGCATATTCGCGGCAAGCTTTACGGAAAGTAGGCGCATCCACTTTAACGCCGACCTTACCGACTTTTTCTTCAACTTTCAGTTCAATTGGAAGACCGTGACAATCCCAGCCTGGCACATAAGGCGCATCAAAGCCGTCCATGATGCGGCTTTTAATGATGATGTCTTTAAGTACCTTGTTGACTGCATGACCTAAGTGAATCTGGCCATTGGCATATGGAGGGCCATCATGAAGCACGTATTTTTTCTTGCCAATTCGCGATGCACGAATCTGCTGATAAATGTCATCGGCATACCACTCTTCTAACCATTTCGCTTCACGTACTGCCAGATTTGCTTTCATTGCAAAGTCAGTACCTGGGAGGTTCAGCGTGGCTTTATAATCCACTGCATTTTCAGGAGTTTGCTTATCGCTCATGCAAGTTGTCTTCCAATTTAATCAGTCATTAGACTGACACGTTTTACAATAAAAATACGGGACATTAAAAGGGAAATGTGGGGTGTTTTCGACGAAACTCAAGCAGTTTCTCAACATCATCATCAATTCCGGCCTTTAACGCTTCAAGCGAAGGATAATCTTTTTCGCCATGCAGATAATTCAAGAAGGTTACCCGCATTAACAGGCCATACAGATTAGCAGAAACATCAGGAAAATGTACTTCTAATCGCCATTCCGGATGAGTCTGTTTGATCGCAGGGCGGGTACCTACATGACCGGCACCAAACAGGCTGCCCTGATCATAGCCGGCAATACCCGGCTGTTCAGGATTTTCTTGCTGAACCTTGGCGCTGAGTGATCCGGTTTCACAGACGACTTCAACCCCATAAATACCCTGCAGACAGGGTCTATGCCGGTTTAACCGGACATTAATGGTCGGGAAATCAATGGTACGGCCAATCTGGTCGCCGTATTGCACCCGGCCGGTAATACTATAAGGACGTCCCAGTAATTTGGCTGCCAGAGCCAGGTCACCCGCTTGCAGAGTCTGACGGATGCGGGTAGAACTGACCCGTTCACCATCCAAGGCAATGGTATGCAGGTTGGTAACCTTAAATCCGTAGTCTCGCAGGAATTCACTATTACCTTGACGGTTTTTACCAAAGTGAAAATCATCCCCCAAGACCAGATGTGCTGCATTCAGTTTATCTTTCAGAATGTCGGCAAAGGCTTCGGCATTCAGGCTTCGGAAATGATGATCAAACTTGGCGACCGCAATATAGTCCACACCCAGTTCGCTTAGATATTCTACCTTTTCACGCAAAGAAGAAATACGTGGCGGTGCTTCATAACCTTTAAAAAATTCAAGCGGTTGTGGCTCGAAGATCATCACAACAGTTTTTAGTTGTTCAGCTTCTGCAACAGCTTTTAACTGTTTGATCATGGCCTGATGACCCAGATGCACGCCGTCAAAATTACCAATCGTAACGGCGGTTTTTGGCAATTCAGAATGTGACGCTAAAGCATTGAGACGGAGCAGCTGCATAGGCGAAATCAGGGAATTGAAAAATAGGAAAGGCTATATATTGCCATAATCTCAACGATTCGTCTTGCTGTTGTGTTTTTATGCAAAAAAATTATTGAAAAATCACGAAACACATCAAGAAGAAAGTGTGCCATCCAAGAATCTTTTGCTGTTATTTAAGCATGAGATCTGCAAAACAGAAATCTAAAAACCCGCTTTTCATTGCCTGGATTTTGCTTTCTAATGTCACGGTTTTCTCAGTCCCGGGTAGTTTGCATGTCAGATTCAGCGCTCATCATGGCATTGGCCAGTGAATCCAAAGGTTTGTTCGAAGCAGAAGGTGTAGAAGTCTACTATAGTGGCATCGGCAAGGTGAATGCTGCTTTTAAGGCCTTTGAAGTAATTCAGAAAACTCGCTGTAAAACCCTGATTAATCTCGGCACCGCAGGCAGTTCCCATTTCAAGGCGCATGAACTGGTTGAAGTTAACCGTTTTGTACAACGTGATATGGATGTTTCACCCTTGGGGTTTGACGTCGGCATTACCCCGATGGATAATCATTTGCCGGGTGCAATTGATCTGGAACCGTTCTTTGCCCATTTACCGAAAGGGGTTTGTGGAACAGGGGACAGCTTTGAAATAGACTTACCAAAAGTGGCTTGTCAGCTGGTGGATATGGAAGGCTATGCGCTGGCCAAGGTATGCAGAAAATTGGATGTGCGCCTGATTTCAGTCAAATATATTACTGACGGTGCAGATGATAGCGCTCACTTGGACTGGGAAGAGAATCTGCTGCTGGGTGCGCAGAAATTATTGAATTTATATCGAACGTTAAAATAATAATAAAGGGTGAGAGAAGGGGTCGGCGACCATAAAATTTATGGTCGTATGCCAAATAATTTTTGCGTTGACCTATTTTTCTTGTGTACGCGGAAGTACGCCGTACAGCATCATATGTACAGTATGCTGGATAATCCGTTGTTGCATGCTGCGGTTACGTAAGGTCTTGCCTGTTACCATTTCCATCTGAGTCGCGAAATCTGCATAGTTCTGGGTTACCGCCCAGATATTCAGAATCAGCAGTTCAGGATCGATATCTTTAGAAATCTTGCCTTGTTCCTGCCAGTTTGAAATCACTTTGGCTTTACGCTTGACCAGTTTTTTCAATGGACCTTTTAAGATTTCTAAAATGTGCGGCGCACCCTGAATCACTTCCAGAGCGAACAGGCGTGAAGCTTTAGGCTGGGTACGCGATACTTCAATTTTTTGCATCAAATAATTGGTAATCGCTTCTTCAGGCTCAAGATCAGCTTCTAGCATTTGTAAAGGTGCCAGCCATTTTTGTAGAACGGTCGTTAAAACCTCTACATAGAGCGCCTCTTTATTTTCGTAATAATAGAAAATATTCGACTTATGCATTTCTGCAATTTGCGCGATCTCATCTAAACTCGCCCCATTAAAACCGTATAGGGAAAAAACATCGAGTGCAGCATTCAGCAGCTGGTTGCGTTTTTGAGTACTCTTTTTTTGTTCCATCAGCAAATATTAAAAACAATTAAAAAGGGAATTTTTAATTGTACGTCAAATCATCAGATTTGTGCATCAAGTCAGGTGCTAATTTTATGAATAATGATGATTTATTCTTTAGATTAAAGATATAATTAGTATCGGTTTAAGGCGCAGGAATTAAAAACCAAGCTTTTGAAAAGGTTGATGATTTTTTAAGTACTAATTATTACCTTGAAGCATCATAAAGTTAAAATAAAATTAATGAATGAAGTTGAAATTTTGCCAATTGCTGAATAAATAATCAGTGAGACAGATATTCTCTTGATTCGAAATAAGGAATCCAGAATAAACAGTTATTCCAGATTCCCTCACATTTTAGGTTGCCAGAACGGCATTCAGAACCTGCTGTTCAAGTTCGGCGAATTTCACATTCTTTTGTCGTGGACGTGGAAGATCAACTTTGAACTCTTTGGCAATATGGCCTTTATCCAACAGGATAATCCGGTCTGCCAGTTGTACGGCTTCACTCACGTCATGGGTGACCAGAATCGCGGTAAAGCCCTGTTCAGTCCATAATTTTTCAATTAGGTTCTGCATATCCAGACGGGTCAGGGCATCCAGCGCACCAAGTGGTTCATCTAGCAATAAAATACGTGGCTTATGTGACAAGGCACGTGCCAGAGCTGTACGCTGACGCTGACCACCAGACAGTTGTGAAGGCCAAAGTCCAGCTTTTTCTTTTAAGCCGACTTTCTCCAGCATTTGTGATGCATTGTCATGCTGGTCTTTGGGTAAGCCGAGTTGCACGTTCTGTTCGATGCTGCGCCATGGCAATAAACGCGGATCCTGGAACATCACGCGGATATCATCAGCGGTGATGCCTTCACGGATATGACGTGCGGACTTGAATTTAATTTCGCCATAGCTCTGTTTTTCTAAATCTGCAATCAGACGGAGCAGGGTACTTTTACCACAACCACTACGGCCAACAATCGCCAGAAATTCACCCGGCTGAATATGCAGGTCCAGATATTCCAGTACCTTCACCGAACCATAGAACTTGTGCAGCTGTTCAATAATGATTTCGGCACCCGCAACGGCATTGGGATTGATGTCGGTTGCAGCAGGCTCCTGCACTGCAGTCGGATCATTGGCAAGACGCCCTAAGCTGAGATCAGTCATCACATGCTCCTCAATATTTTTTCAATTATTTTTGATAGCCAGCATGCCAGCGCAGCAGGAATCGTTCTAAGGCCACGGCTAGGACATCTGCCAGTTTACCGAGCAGGGCATACAGTAAAATACCCACCAGTACGACATCAGTTTGCAGGAATTCACGCGCGTTCATGGTCATATAACCGATACCGGACTGGGCAGAAATCGTTTCCGCCACAATCAGCAGTACCCAGACCAGACCGAGTGAAAAACGTAGGCCGACCAGAATTGAAGGCATTGCCCCTGGCAGGATGATTTCTTTATAAAGCTGCCAGCGAGTCAGGCCATAGCTTTTACCCATTTCAATCAGCTGGGGATCGACTGAACGAATCCCATGATAGGTATTGATGTAGATTGGGAAAAACACACCAATCGCGACCAGGAACAGCTTGGCTGATTCATCAATCCCGAACCATAAGATGACTAGGGGAATGAGTGCCAGTGCAGGAATATTGCGGATCATCTGCAAGGTGGTGTCGAGCAGGGTAGAGGCAGTTTTGGATGAACCATTTAACAGACCCAGCAATAGACCCAAACCACCACCTACCAATAATCCGCTGATGGCACGTCCTGCACTGACTTGCACATGCGTCCACAGTTCACCGCTGAGCAATAAATTCCAGAAGGCTAAAACCACGGCACTCGGTGCAGGCAGAATCCGGCTTTCCAGCAGGCCTGTGCTAGAGGCAATTTGCCAAACTGCAATCAAGAAAATTGGAACCAGCCAGGGCAGCAGATGCTGCTCCAGAATTGTTCCACGTGAAACCTTCTTTTCTGCGAGGGTTTCAACTGAAACGACTTTCGACATTAAGCTGGCTCCTGAATACTCTCAGCCTTCTTGTTCTCATCTGGAGTGTAGTTATTTGCCACAATCTCACCGAATGGACCAGTCAGGTTTGGCTGAGCCAGTTTTTGCTGAGTTTCAAGCGGAAGTAATGGGAATACCAGTTCCGCAAAACGGATCGATTCTTCCAGATGTGGGTAGCCTGAGAAAATGAAGGTATCGATACCTAGATCAGCATATTCCTGAATACGTGCTGCGACAGTTTCTGGATCACCTACAAGCGCTGTACCTGCACCGCCACGTACCAGACCTACACCTGCCCACAGGTTTGGAGACACTTCGAGTTTGCTACGGTCGCCATTGTGCAGCTCAGCCATACGACGTTGGCCGACAGAGTCCATTTGCTTGAATTTCGCTTGTGCAGCAGCAATAGTGGCATCATCCACATACTGGATGAGCTCGTCTGCTGCTCTCCATGCTTCTTCATTGGTTTCACGCACGATCACATGCAGACGGATACCGTAGCTCAGCTTGCGACCTTTCGCTTCCGCTTTGGCACGCACATTTTCAATTTTTTCTTTCACTGCTGCAGGTGGCTCACCCCAAGTCAGGTAAGTGTCAACCTGATCAGTGGCCAGTTCAACGGCTGCATCTGAAGAACCACCGAACCAGAGTGGTGGATATGGTTTTTGAACTGGTGGATAAAGCAGTTTGGCATCATCTACACTGAGACGTTCGCCATGGAAAGTGAAGCTTTCGCCGGTATGTGAACGGGTCAGGATTTCACGCCAGATGGTGGTGTATTCAGCTGCAGTCTTGTAGCGTGTTGCATGATCTTCATAAACGCCGTCGCCTTTTAGCTCTTGCTCATCACCACCCGTCACCAGGTTCAGCAATACACGGCCACCAGACAGACGGTCAAAGGTTGCAGCCATACGTGCAGTCAGGGCAGGCGTAGTAACACCTGGACGCAGCGCGACGAGGAATTTCAGTTTTTTAGTAGCATCAATCAGGCTGGCTGCAGTTAACCATGGATCTTCACATGAACGGCCAGTCGGGATTAATACACCTTCATAACCAAGATTATCGACCGCAACCGCAATCTGCTTCATGTAGGCATGATCAACCTGGCGTGCACCTTTGCTGGTACCTAAGTAGCGGCTGTCGCCATGTGTCGGGATAAACCAGAAAATTTTCATGTCTTTGATCCTTAGATTATTTGCCTGCCCAAACGGCTTGCTGAATATTGATAGATTTCGGAATGATCTTGAGTTCGCTGAAACGGTTTGCGAGTTCCTGCTGATCGGCAATTACTTTCTTGGTGAGCGGTGCCGCACCAGACGGATTCGGACGACGCTGGATAAAGGTCTGGCTGACAATCGGTTTTAGACCGGTACTTTGTGCAAAGATGCTTGCAGTTTCAGCCTTATGGCTTTGTACCCATTTATCTGCAACATTGACCTGCTTGATAATGCCTTTTAAGGCTTGCGGATGATTTTTGATTAAATTTTCTGAAGCCAGGTAAAAGGTATAATTTGGACTTAAGCCCTTGCCTGAAGATAAAACTCTGGCTTTATCTTCTACTTGAGCCGCAGCATAGTACGGATCCCAAATCGCCCAGGCATCAATCGCCCCTTTCTGGAAAGCTGCACGCGCATCAGCAGGGCTTAGCCAGACCGGCTGGATATCGGTCCATTGCAGACCCGCTTTGCGTACTGCCTGTACCAGTAAATAATGTGAGCTTGAACCGCGGTGCACGCCAACACGTTTACCTTTGAGCTGGCTCAGCTTGGTAATTTTGGAATTATGCTGGACCAGAATGGCAGAAGATAAAGGTTTTGCAGTTTCATAAGCAAAATAGTGCAATGGCTTATTGCCTGCCTGAGCGTAGACAGGAGGTGTATCTCCAGTTGCACCCACATCGATAGAACCTACCGCCAATGCTTCTAGAATTTGTGGTCCGCCTGGGAATTCATTCCAGCTGATTTTTGCATTTGGAAATTCTTTTTCAAACAGTTTTTGCTGCTGTGCAATCACCAGGTTCACAGAAGCTTTTTGATAGCCCACACGAAGCTGTTTAACAGAAGGATCTACTGCCCAAGCGGCACTTGAACCCAACATCGCGCAAGCAACTAATGCAGCGTTCATTCCATGACTGGAGGTCTTGAACCATGTGATTGCTTTGTTGTGTAGCTGATGTTGAGTCATGATTAAATCCCCTAAATTGTTCTTTGGTTTACTTCGCGATAATTGCAGATTGAATATTCAGTTTGGCTGGAATCAGTTGCTGACCATAGAAAGCATCAGCCACTTGTTGTTGTTTTTGTGCCACTTCGGGAGTGAGTGGTTTTACTCCAAAACCCATGCGTGAAATAGACGTTTTCAATACATCAAAGGCCAGGCCTGTCGGTTTTTCCAGAAGTTTGGCGGCTTCATCCTGATGAGCAGAAACCCACTCAGTGGTCAGGTTGAGTTCATTCACGACAGCTTCAATAATCTGTGGGTTGGCTTCAGCGAACTTGCGATCTGCCAGATAGAACTGATGGTTACTGATGATGTTCTCACCCGTTGCGATGACACGCGCACTAATCTGATGTTCTGCTGCAGCGAAGAACGGGTCCCAGATCACCCAGGCATCGACAGCACCGCGTTCAAAAGCGGCACGGGCATCAGAAGGTGGCAGGTAAACCACTTCGATATCACTGAGTTTCAGATTGTTGGCTTCAAGGACTTTAAGTAGTAAGTAATGAACATTTGAGCCTTTATTTAAGGCAACACGTTTGCCTTTCAGATCCTGAACTGACTGGATATTCGAATCTTTTTGTACGATTAGCGCTTCAGCTTTCGGTGCTTCAGGCTGATTGGCCACATAGACCAGATTTGAATTCGCTGCTTGAGCAAAGATCGGTGGCGCTTCACCGGCTTCACCAAAAGATACGCTGCCGACATTCAAGCCTTCAAGCAACTGAGGACCAGCCGGGAATTCAACCCATTTCACATTCACGCCTTGTTCTTTTAATGACGTTTCTAAGGTGCCACGTTCTTTTAAGATCGGCAGTACGCCATATTTCTGGAAACCAATATTCAGGGTCACGGCTTCCTGTTTTTTGCCACAGCCAGAAAGCATCATCACGCCAGCCACCGCAGCACTAAGGACCGCAGTTTTTGTGAATAATTGAATGTGTGATTGGCGCATGAATCAGAACTCCTGAAAATTTAGAAATGTGAAATGAAGAGCTTAGGCATACGCTAAAGCTTTTTACTTTTCTAAAAAAATAACTATTCAGGAATTTCTAATGAAGAAAAAAGATAAATAAAAAAGTGCAAAACTTATGCAGGAAAGTGATTTACACATTAATTTAGGAAGAAAGAATTATTTATATAAGGCAATGAAATATAAAATTATTTATTCTAAATAAAGTGGCCAGATATGCTTATTAGAAAATCAGCAATAAGATTTTTATGCTGAATGCAGGTTTTATGAATATCATTATCTAAAATAGAGATATGAGAGCGCATAAAAAAGTCACTTTAAAGTGACTTTTTACAGACAATTGAATTGCGCTGATAATTATAAAAAGCCTGTCGGGCATCAGGCAAATCATCTACTGATGCCGGTTCAAAACCCTGTTCCAGAAACCAGTGTGCAGTACGGGTCGTTAAAATAAACAGTTGCTGAATACCCAGACTTTTGGCCTTATCTTCCAGATAATGCAGGATCTGGCTACCGCGGTTGGATTGACGGTAACTTGGATCTACTGCAACGCAGGCGATTTCTGCGGAACGCAGTTCATTGCCCGTAGTCGGAATCGGATACAGGGCAGCACAGGCCAGAATCATGCCGTCACGCTCAATTACCGCGAACTGGTCAATTTCATTTTCCAGACGTTCCCGCGAACGGTAAACCAGAATGCCTTCTTCTTCCAAGGGGCGAAGCAAGCGGATCAGGCCACCGACATCCTGAATATCGGCCATACGCACTTCTTCATAATGCGCATCGGTGATCATGGTGCCGGAACCATCCCGGGTGAACAGTTCTTCCAGCAAGGCGCCGTCATAGGTATACGAAATCAGGTGAACGCGATTGACGCCATTTCGGGAAGCTTCCTGAGCGGCCTTGAGCTGGAGCCGAATTTCAATATCCTGTTCATCAGAAAGAATATAGTCATCCAGTTGCTGTGGGGTTACTTCCCGTTTTAACTGACCCTTACTGTCGAGCAGACCATGCTCTCGACCCAAGATAATCAGTTTATCGGCTTTGAGGCGAGTCGCAGTTTTGGTGGCAACTTCCTCAGCTAGAAGGTTAAAAACTTCGCCTGTGGTTGAATAGCCGGTCGGACCGAGAATCACAATATTATGATTGTTCAGATGACGTTGAATCGCATCAGTATCAATGGCCCGAACTTCACCAGTTAACTGAAAATCGACCCCGTCACGGATGCCATAAGGTTTAGCTGTCACAAAATTTCCTGAAACGGCATCAATGCGCGCACCATACATGGGTGAATTGGCCAGCCCCATCGACAATAGCGCCTCAATCTGTAAACGGATCGATCCTACTGCATTCAGTACACAGCTTAAGGATTCACGAGTTGTGACCCGACGCTGCTGGTGGAAGGGGGTCTCGAAGCCACTCGCAGCCAGATTCTGGTTAATTTGCGGACGCGCGCCATGTACCAGAATCAGGCGGATTCCTAAAGAATTGAGCAGGGCAATATCATGAATGATGTGCTGAAAGTTGCCATGCAATACCGCTTCACCATCAAACATGATCACAAAGGTTTTATTGCGATGAGCATTGATATAAGGCGCAGAATGGCGAAACCAGTGCACATATTGCAAGGTGTTGCTCGGTGAGGTTTCTGCTGCAGTCATAGCTGTGCCTATTTCAATATTTAAAGATCTAGCTTTGATTCTAATGAAAAAATACTGAAGTGGAAGTACAGAGATAAAAAAACACCTGAAGCGAGCTTCAGGTGTCTGCTAGAAGGGCAGAAAAGAGAATGATTAGTTGATGATTCGAACAATCTTGTCGTTACGATCATTGACTAGTACATAGTCACCATTGATTTTGTACCATTGCTGGTTTTTACCTGCTTTCGGCAGACGGCGTGCTTCATAGCCACTGACTTCAAAGCGACGGTTATCGTACTGGTTTGGCAGTTTTTGACCTACGCGCCAGTCACGGCTTGGGTTAACCCCACGGTTGTTGTAACGACGATCATCCCATTTTTTCGCATCTTTATGATCCCAGTGCGGTGCCGGTTTATGTGGTGCATAACGTGGATCATGATGCTGCGGTGCGGCCATTGCAGAAGTAGCAACCAGCGCACTAAGAGATAAGGCAATTGTAGTTAAAACTTTTTTCATGGCTCTCACCTAAAAATCTGTACATGTTTTCGATGAGATTAAATTAGCGAATAAGTAGATAGAAAGCGTGAGGCCAGTTTAGTGGAATTGTTAAATTCATGAAGGAATTTAGGAGATTAGCCACGATTAAAAGGAAAGCTCTAAAATAAGAAAAAGCCTAAAAAGGCTCATCCGAAAAATCAAAAAGCCCAAACGAGGTTGGGCTTTGCATCAGGTTCTAAATCAGTCTCCGATAATCCGGACAATACTGTTATTTTCAGAGTTCACCAGAATGTAGTCATTGTTGACTTTGTACCATTGCTGCTTACGGTCTGGTTTAGGCAGTTTATGGTCCTTATATTCGACCTTGTAGCCATTACTGCGATAATGCTGCGGCATGACATAGCCAGGCTGCCAGCGTAACTGTTGCAGACGTTTAACACCACGTTCTTCACGCATACGACGTTTATCATACTGGTCTTGGTGATCGTCATGGAACCCACGCGCTTTCTTGGCCTGATGATGGCCCGAACCCCGTTCCATACGCTGTTCATCATTGAAATTAGGGGCAGCGTTTGCAACATTTGCCAGCATGAATGCACTGCAAGACATCGCTAATGCTACCAGAACCTTTTTCATGTTGAACCCTCATTCAATTGTTCATTTTTTACAGTAACTAATGTACGGAAAAATTGCAGAGAAACTGTGAAGAACTGGCTGAAGTTTTATATCAATTACAGAGAAATTATGATTATGCCATGATTTTACATAAGCTTAGGATGCACTTCAGTCAGTTGACCAGTTATACCCAGCCCCATTGGCATTTCAGCAAAACCGGGATCAAGATGCAAGCGCAATGTCCTGAATTGTGTATCAAAACCGTCTCAAATTAGTGGAAAAATATTCTTTTTAAGCACCAGATCTTGATTCAGTCATTGCAATTTTTCAATTCCACTGTTCCGTTAAACCCTGTAAGGACTGAATGGCTTCAGCCACAGACTCTGCCTCGACTGCATCTTCTAAAGCCAAAATCAGGGCAGTTGATAACTGCAAGTTTTCAATACGACGAATAGTTTCAGTTTTACGTTTTTGGTCTGCCATTAAATTTTCCTTCGCTTTGACTTAACTTGAAAAGCATTATAAAAATTTTATATTAATTTGGAAAACCGAATAATTTTATATTATTGATTCATTAAAACGATTTATATCTTTTTTTTTAAAGAATTTAAGGATAAGAAAAGCGCACTATCCGTAAATGCGCTCTTTCGGGATCTAATGAACGATCTTAATAGGCATAGTTCAGATCAGTATAGTCACTTAGGGATTTCTGTACATGTGCCTGAATAAAAGTACGCACATCTTCTGCTGTCATTGCTTTGCCCTGATTGCTAATCACATGTTCAATTTCAGGCTGACCTTCGATCTTGATGCGATAGACAAAGTGTTTCGCTACCTGATAGCGATCGTCCAGTTTTTCGATACCGGTCACATAATGATAGGAATGTTCAAAATTCAGATCGGTATGGGAAAAGACAAACTGGTCAAACAGTTTCAGTTTTTGACCATTTTCGAGTGCCTGAATGTCATCGACAATGCTGGCATCAAACTTCATGCCGTATTTTTCAGAGATCGGCTGCTGATCGACCAGCAGAGAGACCATGCCATCTTCCAAAGTCGTCACGGTGATGTTGTTTAAGTCAGTCATGTTGCACTCAAATAAAAATCTGTTGGCGCTAGTATAGGGGAATTTGCAGCGAACTGAATAAAGACAGTATTGTAGAAATAAGAAAGGTCTGGCTGATTCAGTCTGAAATCTGGATGAATTGGGCAGAAGAATAAGCCAGCTTTCAAATGGGTCTTATCTTTATAGAGTTTAAAAACAAAAAGCCAATGCGGACATTGGCTTTTAAATAGGCGTCAATTAAAGCTTAATCTTGAGCATCAATACTTTGACCATTCATATGCAAGCTATCTTCACCCATCAGGTACAGATAGGCTGGCATGATGGAATCCGGTGTCGGTAAGGTTTTCGGATCTTCATTCGGATAAGCCTTGGCACGCATTGCCGTACGTGTAGCGCCTGGATTGATACAGTTAAAACGGATATTCGAATTGACCCGTTCTTTGGCAAATAACTGGCTCACTGCTTCAATGGCAATTTTTGAAACTGAATAAGCGCCCCAGCATTCCCGGGCTTCACGACCTACGCCGGAACTGGCAAAGACCACAGAAGCATGTTTGGATTTTTCCAGCAAGGGTAACAGGGCTTGGGTAATCACAAAAGGCGCACGAAGGTTAACCGCCATGACATCATCCCAGACATTGACCGGGTATTCCGCCAACGGCACTCGTTCGCCTAAAATACCGGCATTATGCAAAATCCCGTCCAGACGGCCAAACTGGCGATCGAGCGTGTCGAGCAATAACTCATAATCACGTTCAGAGGCGCTAGATAACTGTAATGGGAGAATGGCAGGTTGCGGCGCCCCCAAGCTTTCAATCTCGTCATAGATGACTTCAAGCTTGTTTAAGGTACGCCCATGCAGAACTACAGTCGCCCCATGCAGGGCATAGCTGATTGCTGCTGCACGACCAATGCCATCGCCCGCACCCGTGATCAGGATAATACGATCTTTTAACAGATCGGGGCGAGGTTGATATTCTGAATACTTCATTATCTACCTCCTCATTATTATTGTTAAGTGTCTTCAGTAGTTTCAGGAATCAAGACAGGACACTTGGCTCGCTCAAGACCAGTTTTTGAATGTGCTGATGTAACTCATTCACTGTATTCACTATATAGTCGGCTTGCCAGGCTGTTAAGTCATCTTTGTATTGCAGTGGTAAATAACCGTATGCTGCCAGTATGGTATACATCTTGGCATTGCGGCCTGCATCAATATCCCGTGGATGGTCACCGACATAGATACAGTCCTCTGCAGCCAGCTGTAGCTGCTCGGCAGCCAAATACATTGGCTCTGGATCTGGCTTGGTTCGGGTCACATCTTCCGGACAGACCAGTACGGCACAGCGCTCGGTCAGGTTTAAAGCTTTAAGTAAAGCTTCGCTCAACCAGCGCGGTTTATTGGTTACGATTCCCCAAGGGATATCATTTTCCTCTAATTCTTCAAGTAAAGGATACATTCCGCTGAACAGGTCTGTATCTACTGCAATATCTGCACCATACATATCCAGAAAACGCTGGCGATGATCCAAGAAAACCGGGTCTTCCAGTTGCAGTTCCGGATAGACCAATTTGACCATAGCACGTGCACCTTCTGAAACCTGGGTACGGATCAGATCAGCTTCAACCACTTCACGGCCGGCTTCGCGGCACATATGCTGGATAATCCGGATAAAGTCAGCCGCAGTATCAATTAAAGTACCATCTAGGTCGAATAGAACAGCCTTCATTGGGCGGCCTCTTGCGTGTTTTCTTTAACGGTGTACACCATATAGTTTACATCGACATTCGGTGCCAGCCAGTAACGCTTGGTCAGCGGGTTATAATGCAGGCCAGTCATATCTTTCAGTTTTAAACCGGCATTACGGATGTCGTGCGCCAGTTCAGACGGCTTGATGAATTTGCTGTAATCATGTGTACCTTTGGCCAGCATACGCAGGATATATTCTGCACCAATGATCGCGAACAGATAAGATTTTGGATTACGGTTAATGGTCGAGAAGAAGACATGACCACCCGGTTTGGCCAGTTTATAACAGGCCTGAATAATAGAGGCTGGATCAGGTACATGTTCCAGCATTTCCATACAGGTAACCACATCGTATTGACCGGCTTGCTCTTCTGCCAGCTGTTCTACCGGAATCTGACGGTATTCAATATTGCTAACATCTTCCTGCTCAGCATGGATGCGTGCCACATTCAGTGGCGCTTCGCCCATATCAATGCCCAGCACCTGAGCGCCACGGCGCGCCATGCTTTCTGACAGGATGCCCCCGCCACAGCCCACATCCAGCACTTTCTTGCCGCTCAAGCCACCAGCATGTTCATCAATCCAGTTGAGACGTAGCGGATTGATCATATGCAATGGGCGGAACTCGGAATGCTGATCCCACCATATAGCTGCAAATGCTTCAAACTTGGCAATTTCTTGTGGATCAACATTCAATTGCGACATCGGTGTCACCTCAATCAGTCGTGATTATTTAAAATTTAAGTTCGCCCAGAGGCGGTATAAACAGATTTAACTTCTTGTAAATCAGTACACTTGTTTAGTGTAGCGATTCTGGAAAAAAAAGCGATAAAAGCTGTAAAAAAGTTCACAGAATAAAAACGAAACCGGCATAATTACTTTATAGTGAAGCCATAAATTAGACATAATGATTTAGAGGACGATAATCCCAATGAAAAAATTTATTTTAGGCACTGTAGCCGCATCTGTTTTGGCATTTTCTGGCAGTGCAATGGCCGCCAACTTTGTAGCAGGTCAAGACTATCAAGTCTTGGCGAATCCAGTAAAAGTTGAAAAGCCGGGGAAAATTGAAGTCCGTGAATTCTTCTGGTATGGCTGTGGTCACTGCTATTCACTTGAACCACACATGCAGAGCTGGTTAAAAAAATTGCCTAAAGATGTACGTTTCGTGCGTACCCCAGCCGCGATGAATCCGCTATGGGAACAGGCAGCACGCGCATACTATGTGTCTGAAGCTCTAGGTGTTCGTCAAAAAGCACATTTGCAGCTATTCCATGATATTCATGCGAAGAAACAGCCAATTCTGGAACAGGCTCAATTAGCCAAGTTCTATACCCGTTATGGTATTTCTGAAGCGAAATTTAATACCACTTATAAATCATTCCCGATTTCTTCAAAAATCGCACAGGCCAAAAATCTGGCTGCGACTTATCAGTTGAGCGGTGTACCAGCGGTAACCGTAAATGGTAAGTATGTGGTTCAGGGCGATGATGCCAAAGTGGTTCAAGTGGTAAATTATCTGGTTGAAAAAGAGCGTAAAGCTAAATAAACCAGATCTGCATGAATCTAAAAACCCGCAGCTATATGCGGGTTTTTTTATGTCAGGATAAAATTGAATTGTGAAATAGATTTCACTCAGATGAGACTCCGGTTTGAGATAAACTTCCACGAAATAACAGTTCTAACTGCTTTAGGCTTTGGGCTTTGAAGTCATTTATCCGAGTTTGTCGCAGTGCAGGATCAGGCTGTGCCTGAAGCTGAATCCAGCCCATAGCCCAGTTTAATGCGAGAGGAACTAAGATCTGTGCCAGTGCAGTTAACTCGGCTGGAGAAGGAGATTGCTGGACGGCTGGAATCTGTTCCAGGGTATGCCGTAAATCTTGGGTCAGATAATGAATTTCCCGCTCAATGCCTTGTCTGAGGATATTGGAACCGCCCCAACGTTCGGCACTGACAAATGTCCAGGCTTCGGGATGGGCATCGACTGCTTGAAAAAACAGTTCGATTTTGGCTGAAAGCTCATCCAGAGAAAAATCTGCAGGTCCCAACTGACTCAGCACACCTTTGAGATGAATTGAAACCTGATCCAGAAGTTCCAGCCCCAACTGATCCATATTCTGAAAGTGTCGATAAAACGCAGCAGGCACCAGCCCGACTTCATGAGTGATTTCGCGCAGGCTGATGCTGCTAAATGCATAGCCACGGCTGCTCAATGCCAAGGTAGCATCGAGGAGGGCCTGGCGGCTTTGGTGCTTGCGTTCTTCACGTAAAGACATAGGGATTTTCCTTCGGCAGATTTGCAGTTTAGCAAAAAACATCTGTCCATCGCAGTAGCGCAGATGGACTGAAAAATCTATACAAGCAAAGCGTGTCCAGTGATTTTGTAAATGATCTGTCCTCTGTTCCAATCTTGGCGGAGGCTTCTGTTATACTGAGCCGCAATTATTTTTAGTCAACAGCAGGACCTATTATGCGTATCGACCAACGAGCATTAGATCAATTACGTGAAGTGAAAATTACCCGTAACTATACACGTTATGCGGAAGGTTCCGTATTGGTTGAATTTGGTCATACCAAAGTGCTGTGTACTGCCAGTGTGGACAGCTCTGTACCACGTTTCCTGAAAGGTCAGGGTCAAGGCTGGGTAACAGCAGAATACGGCATGCTGCCACGTTCAACACATACCCGTAGTGATCGTGAAGCTGCTCGCGGCAAACAAAGTGGCCGTACTCAGGAAATCCAGCGTCTGATCGGTCGTAGCCTACGTTCAATGGTCGACCTGAAAAAACTTGGTGAAAATACCATTACCATTGACTGTGACGTGATCCAGGCAGATGGTGGTACCCGTACTGCATCAATTACGGGTGCAGCCGTAGCATTGATTGATGCCATGAACGTATTGCTTGAGAAAAAGAAAATTAAACAGGACCCACTTAAAGGTCTGGTAGCAGCCATTTCTGTAGGTATTTTTAAAGATGAAGTCTTGCTGGATCTTTGCTATGAAGAAGATTCAAACTGTCAGACTGACTTGAATGTCGTGATGACTCAGGCAGGTGAATTTATTGAAATCCAAGGTACTGCTGAAGATAAGCCATTTACCCGTGAGCAATGCAATGACATGCTGGCCATGGCTGAAAAAGGGATTCAGGAACTGATCAAGAAACAGCAAGAAGCTTTGGGCTGGTAAGCTTTTCAAGTTGTAAAAAACGCATCTTCGGATGCGTTTTTTATTGTACCTACACATTGCCTGACAAAAAATGAACAGGATCTGTCTACTGTGTAACCTCTGTTTTAAGCGATGATCTTTTAACCAAATCTCATTCAGAGGGGTATAACATGAAAATATGGTTGATGGCATTTTCAGTATTTGCTGTACTGGGTTTAACTGCCTGTGATTCGAATTCTCGTGATGAAAACCGTGATGGTGCAAATATGAAACGAGGAAGTGATACCAATTAACAGAGTAGAGGCCATTCAACCTCTATGATTTATATCCTTGAGAATAAGAAAAAGGGTGCTATGGCACCCTTTTTTAATAATAAGACTTTAACCATTAAAACGCATCGACAGGTCAATGGCTTTGACATCTTTGGTTAGTACGCCCATCGAAATATAATCTACGCCTGTACTCGCCACTTCACGTAAGTTATCAATGGTGATATTGCCTGAGGCTTCCAGTTTACAGCGACCAGCCACATGTTTGACCGCATCAATCATTTGCTGCTGACTGAAATTATCCAGCATCACGATATCAGCCTCGGCTTCTAGGGCCTGATTCAGTTCATCCCAGGTTTCAACTTCCACTTCAACTGGTTTACCCGGTGCAATCTGGTGGGCCATGGCAATCGCCTGGCGAATGCCGCCGGCTGCCATAATATGATTTTCTTTAATCAAAAAGGCATCGAATAGGCCCAGACGGTGATTCTGACCACCACCGACAGCAACAGCATATTTTTGGGCAATACGTAAGCCTGGCAGCGTTTTACGGGTATCTAAGAGCTTGGTATGCAGACCGTCCAACTCTTTGACATAGGTTGCTGTTTTGGTCGCAACTGCAGACAGCGTCTGTACAAAGTTCAGGGCAGGGCGTTCTACAGTCAGTAGGCTACGTGCAGAACCGGCCAGTTTTAGAAAAGCTTCATTGGCAGCGACATGATCGCCGTCATTTTTTAGCCAGATCACTTCTACACTCGGATCATAGGCCTGAATCAGGGCATTGACCCAAGGCTGACCAGCAAGAACCATTGCTTCACGGCTAATAATCGTGGCAGTCGCCTGTTCATCTTCAGGAGTCAGCAGGGCAGTAATGTCACCATCGCCAATATCTTCGGAGAGTGCCTGTTGAATATTGATCTGAATCGACTGTTCTAGCAAAGCCTGAGATATGCTCATGAGTATTTCCGTATCTTTTTTAGCCGTGAAAAATTGTGCGTTATCTTAACACCGTTACATTAAAATGAGCGATTTTTCATACAGCCTGCCGGGATGAATTGAGATTTGCCTATGAAAGTTTTAGCATTAAGCCGGCTGCAATCCTGATATTGCAGATTTTATTTTTGTACAGGACAGTTTTATGCAACAGGCAGCTGAGTTTCAAATCCGGGACGGGCAATTGCTCGGGGCGCGCCAGATCCCTTCTCCAAATTATAATCAGCGGCCTGAACATACCGATATCCAGTTAATGGTGATCCATAACATCAGTCTGCCGCCGTCACAGTTTGGTGGTGGCTATATTGAACAGTTTTTTCAGAATCAGCTGGAGTGGTCAGTGCATCCGTATTTTCGGACTATTGAAGGCATGCAGGTGTCGGCGCATCTGCTGATTTTGCGTTCTGGTGAAGTGCTGCAGTTTGTGAATTTCAATGACCGAGCCTGGCATGCAGGTCGTTCCAGCTATCTGGCCAAAAAAGAATGTAATGATTATTCCATCGGGATTGAACTGGAAGGCAGTGATGACCTGCCGTTTGAACAGGCACAATATGATGCCTTGGTCAAAGTCACCGCCTGTTTGCAAGACTATTATCCAAAAATGCAGCAGCATATTGCCGGACATTCGGATATTGCACCGGGACGTAAAACCGATCCGGGACCATATTTTGACTGGTGTGCTTTTCGTGCCCAGTTACAACATTATAAGAACCCATGACCCTTCAGGAAGTCATGTGATTAAGCAATGAACTTCTTTTGCAAGTTTCATTACAATAGGCCCAAATTAATTATTAGGTGAATAGGATGGCGCTTTGGCGTTCGACCGTAATTGTCAGTGCGATGACCATGTTGTCGCGGGTTCTGGGATTGGTCCGGGATGTGGTTTTACTGAATGTATTCGGTGCCGGTAAAGATTTCGATACCTTCGTGGTGGCATTTCGTATTCCAAACTTTTTCAGACGGCTGTTTGCAGAAGGGGCATTCTCCCAAGCCTTTATTCCGGTACTGACTGAATATAAGACCAGTCGCACCCATGCAGAAGTGCAGATCCTGATCAGCCGGGTCTTTGGCTGTCTGGCTACCTTCATGACCACCCTGACCATGATTGCCATCATTGCCGCACCGGTGATCATGTATATCTATGCGCCAGGGTTTCATGGCGATGAAGCAAAGTTTGCGCTGGCCACAGACATGTTCCGCCTGACCATTCCCTACCTGCTGTTTATGTCACTGACGGCTTTTGCCAGCAGTATTCTGAACAGTTATGGCTCTTTCAGTACGCCAGCCTTTGCTCCGGTTTTATTGAATATTGCCATGATTGCCGGTGCGCTCTGGCTCACGCCTTTTATGGCAGAGCCGATTATGGCGCTAGGTTGGGCCGTCGTCATTGCCGGGATTTTGCAGCTGGCAATCCAGATTCCAGAGTTATGGCGTAAAAACCTGCTGATTCCACCGAAAGTGGACTTCAAGCATGAAGGGGTGGATCGCATCATGAAACTGATGCTACCCGCTTTATTTGGTGTATCCGTCACCCAGATCAACCTGTTACTGAATACGGTTTGGGCCTCTTTCATGCAGGACGGTTCAGTGTCGTGGCTGTATAGTGCTGAACGGATGACCGAGTTACCATTGGGTCTGATTGGTGTGGCAATCGGTACCGTGATTCTGCCGTCCTTATCCACACAGCATACAGAAAAGAATCCGGAAAAATTCCGCGACATGATGGATTGGGCAGCGAAAGTCATTGTGCTGGTGGGTCTACCAGCCAGTATTGCCTTGTTCATGCTGTCAACACCGATTATTCAGGCATTATTTGAACGCGGACAGTTCACTTTTGAAGATACCCAGATGACGGCGCTGGCATTGCAATGTATGAGTGGCGGTGTGATTGCTTTTATGCTGATTAAAGTCTTTGCTCCCGGCTTCTATGCCCAGCAGGATACTCGTACACCGGTACGCGTCGGTTTAATGGCGGTAGCAGCCAATGCGATTCTGAACGTGATCTTTATTGGTTTCTTTAAGCTGATTCATTGGGAAGCGGAGCATATGGCACTGGCACTGGCTTCGACCGGTTCAGCCATGGTCAATGCGGGTCTGCTGTATTTTTATCTGCATCAACGCAATATTTTCCGTTTTGGCGCACACTGGAAAAAAATCTTTATGCAATTCATGTTTGCCAATGTGGTGATGATTGCAGCCTTGGCCTATGCACTGAGCTGGTACAATGGTGATGTATCACAGTGGATGCGTGTACTGGAAGTGCTGATTTTATGTGTGGTAGGAGTCGTGGCGTATTTGGCCGCATTGGTCGCTGCTGGTTTCAGACCACGCCATATCAAACCGTAATTCATTTTGGGCGCATAAAAAACAAGAGCCAAATGGCTCTTGTTTTTTCTGTAGGAAACTTTTCCTTAAGCAGAACTCAGTCGCTAGACCTTGCCGCGAGAAAGGAAACCAACAATGGCAAGAATAACGGCAATCACCAATAAGATAATTGCGAAATCCTTAGATAAGCCTGCTACTCCACCGAAACCAAGTAGACTGGCAATCAAGGCAATCACAGCAAAAATAATAGCCCAGCGAAACATATCAATTCTCCATGTGTTTTTATTCTCAAATCCAGTATAGGAATATTCGATTTTGGGCACTGTTAGTGTTTTGTTGATGTACTGTCTCTGATTTAACAATAGTTTACGTGATATTAATAAGATTCACGTCCCTACATTTCCTTTGTTGAGACTTGGTATAATAAGCTGATTTTTACCATAGCCGTTTTGATTATGTCTGATGCCTTACGTCCATACTTCTGGAAAAAATATAGTCTCACTGAGCTGACGCCAGAAGAATGGGAAGCGCTTTGTGACGGTTGTGGGCTTTGCTGCCTGATCAAGCTGGAAGATGAAGACACCCACGAAGTCGCCTATACCAAAGTGGCTTGCAAATTACTGGACTGCAAAACTGCCCGCTGTTCGGATTATCCGAACCGGCTGCAATATGTGCCGGATTGTATCCAGCTGACACCTGAGAAACTGGACACTATTCACTGGTTACCCTCAAGCTGTGCTTATCGCCGAGTTGCTGAAGGGAAAAGCCTGCCATCCTGGCATTATCTGAAGACGGGTTCACGACAAAGCGTGATTCAGGCCAAAAAATCCGCTGCTGGTCGCTGCTTAAGTGAAGTCGATATTGATGAAGATGAAATTGATGAATATATCGTGCGCTGGGTGCGCTAATGATTAGCGCAATCCAACCCCGTCAAATGATTAAATAAAAAAATTAAGCGGCCTGTTGTAGCAGTTGCTGTGCTGAAGACCCGGACATAGGACGATAAAAATAAAAACCTTGTCCGATCTGGCAATCACAATTGATCAGCGTGTCCAGTTGTTCAGTATTTTCAATACCCTCGACCAATACATCCAGAGAAATACTGGAACCAATCTGGGTAATGGCTTTGACAATGGCCAGCGCAGACGGATCATTGTTCATGCGTTCTACAAAGTTGCGATCAATCTTGATGCAGTCGACCGGATATTCCTGCAAACGGGTCAGGGAAGAATGACCGGTACCGAAGTCATCCAGAGAAATATGAATTCCATGTTTTTTCAGCAGGTTCAGTGCCCGGATCACATAATTGGCTCCGCCTTCAGACAAGCTCTGCTCGGTAATTTCCAGCTCAACCTTATGCGCAGGAATATCGAATCGGGACAGACGAGCCAGAAATTTCTCAGCATAGTCATCGCGCAGGAATTCAACTGGAGCTGCATTGATTGAAATTGGCAGAATATCCAGACCTTCGGCCTGCCAGCGGCTCATATCCTCAAAGACTTTTAGCTGCATGGTTTCACTGATGCGTGAAGCCAGGTCATAGTCCTGGAACGCTGAAAAAATATGAGAGGGTAACTGGATCTGATGCTGCTGATCCTGCCAACGCAATAAGGCCTCAAAACCAATCACCTCACCATCGGAGAGACGGACCTTAGGCTGATAATAAGGAATGATCTGGTCGGCATGAATAATCTTGCGTGCCAGCGTCAGTTGTTTGGTCATGTTTTCCAGTGATCTGAACATCTCCTGATTAAACATGCGAATCCCGCCACGACCACTATTTTTCAGATCATTCAGGGCAATATCGGCACATTTCAGCAGGTTAGAGCTATTCTGGGCATCACGCGGATAAACGGTACAACCAATACTCATGCCGATACTCATACGATGGCCGACATAACTCACTGGTTGTTCTAGTTGAGCATAGGCCAGTTGTGCGGTATTAATCAGCTGGGCTTCGTTTTCCAAGTTTTTGACCAGAATGGCAAACTCATCTCCACCGAGACGGGCAACGACTATATTGTTGGAGCCAAAACAGGCCTGAAAACGCTTGCCCAAGACGTGCAACAAATGATCTCCGGCAATATGACTCAGGGTGTCATTGATATGCCGGAAATAGTCCAAGTCGATCAGGAGCAGGCCAACCATCATTTGCTGTTGCTTGGCTTTTAGCAGCACCTGTTTAAAGGTCTTATAAAAGGCATTGCGGTTATACAGTCCGGTCAGCTCATCACGCTGAATTACGGCTTTTAAACGGCTTTCGGCTATTTTTTGCTGACTGATATTACGTGAAACACACAGAATATTTTGGGGAATATTATTTTCGTCCAATACCGGAGTCAGTAAATGATCCCAATATTCTGGGTTCTCATTCTCCGTCTGAGCTTTTTCTACAAAACGGCTATTTAAGCCTTGAGCAGCCTGTTTTAAAGCGCGTTGTCCGGTTTTTTTAACCTCGGCTGGTAACAGGCTTAACCATGAATGCGGGGCAGGCTGCTGTTCAGGATCAATCCCTAACTTATGACAGGCTGACTGATTGATATGACGGATCTCGCCTTGTGGAGACATCACTTTAATACAGTCGACACTGGCATCCAGCATGTTTTTCTGGGTAGAAATGACCTGAGACAGTTGTTGCTGAATCTCAAAATATTCATGGATGTCCGTCAGTGATACCGACCATTGCAGCAGATGTTCCGCGGTATGCTGAAACTTAATAGCCAAGGCACACATACGGTAGCTGGAATCAGCCGATTTAATCCGGCACTGGGTATTAAAGCCTTGTTGCTGATTCAGGGCAGCATGCCATTGCTTAGAAAACGCTGGTTGATCATCTGGATGAATCAGGCTTTGCCATTCTTTAGGACCATATTCACTTAAATTGGTGCCTAAATAATCCGAAAGTGCCTGATTAAAATATTCAATATTATCTTTGCCCAGCACCCAGAGTGGATGTGGCACATCATTGATTAGGTCCTGTAATAATCTGAATTTTGCCTGTTGCTCATTAGAAGATTGTATCGAGGTTGAAATAAGCGACTCAGCGCATTCTGCAGTTGTTCGTCTAGATTTATTATGCTTCATGCATCCCCACCGATACCACCCAAAGAGCATCCAATCAGTTACTCAAGTCCATTCTAATTAATATGAGACAATGTGAAATTTACAAGCTTATTAACCTGTAATTAATCATGTTCTATTTATCTACTTTTCATAAGATTAATCCATTCATTGTAAAAAAAATAGAGCTTTCTTACATAAATTAAATTTTTCTCATAAATGTTTGAAATATTGGAATCAAAACTACCAGTGTTAGAATGAAAGCAGAATTTAATTTGAGCCAATAATAAGATGTCAGACAGTCATATCCCGCTTCCAGAACGCTTGCGGCCTCGCGACCTTGCAGAAATTATCGGGCAGGATCACTTGCTTGGAGAGAATGCACCTCTACGTCAAATGATTGACCAAGGGCATTTACCATCGATTATCTTCTGGGGGCCACCTGGAGTAGGTAAAACCACAATTGCCTTGCTACTTGCCCAAGCGGTGGACCGGCCATTTATCAGCCTGTCTGCACTTAATACTGGTGTGAAGGAGTTGCGTGAAGTCATTGCAGAAAGTGGTGATCTGCTGACGCCCGTGGTGTTTATTGACGAGATTCACCGTTTTAATAAATCCCAGCAGGATGCACTGCTGAATGCCGTCGAAAAAGGCAAAATTACCTTGATTGGTGCGACGACGGAAAATCCATCTTTTGAAGTCAATAGTGCCTTGCTGTCACGTTGTCAGGTCTATACCTTAAATGTGCTGAGTGATGAAGCGATTCAGACTTTACTGACTCAGGCGATTCAGACTGACAAATTTCTGCAGGAACGCTATATCCAGATTGAAGAATTTGACGCCTTATTGCAGTTTGCCGCTGGGGATGCGCGTAAGGCCCTCAATTTGCTGGATCTGATTGCCAGTACCTTTGAGGCTGACCAGGAAAATATCATTACCAATGCGATTGTGGTCAAAGTCGCACAGCAGAATATTGCCCGTTATGACAAATCTGGCGAACAGCACTATGATCTGGTTTCGGCCTTCATCAAGTCGATTCGTGGCAGTGATCCGGATGCTGCCCTGTACTGGATGGCGCGTATGCTCAAAGGTGGTGAAGATCCGGTCTTTATTGCCCGCCGTATGCTGATTGCGGCATCAGAAGATATTGGCAATTCCAATCCGAATGCACTGTTGCTGGCGGGCGAATGCTTCCGCTCAGTTCAAGCGATTGGCATGCCGGAATGCCGGATTATTCTGGGACAATGTGCGGTTTACCTGGCGACTAGTGCCAAAAGTAATAGTACCTATCTGGCGATTAACAAGGCGATGGATCTGGCTGAAAAAACGGCCAATTTGCCAGTGCCTTTACATCTACGTAATGCACCGACCAAAATGATGAAAGAGCAGGGTTATGGAGTGAATTATCTGTATCCGCATAACTATCCGGAACATTTTGTCCTGCAAGATTACCTGCCGCCTGAGCTGAAAGGCACCAAGCTGTACGAATCGGCACGTAATAAGCGTGAAGTGGAAGGCGAACGTCTGCAACAACGCCGCTGGCAGCAGGAACAACAGCAGCAATAAGCAAAAAAAAAGCCCAATTCAAGGAGAATTGGGCTGAAATAGGATGTCTTGGGGGAGATACATCCTAGAGGGTAAGGGTATAAATCTGGTCAGCAACATCAGATGGATTGCATCTGCTGGGGATGTTGCTGGGATACAGTAATATTAAGGCATGCATTGAATAATGTAAAAACGATCATTTTTATTAATAAAATTCATTTTTTCGATCATAAGATTAGACAATAAAAAACCGGGCTATTAACCCGGTTCTTTGAAGCACTATTAGTGCTTAGATATCTTCAAGATTGATACCTAAACGTGCTGCAACTTCTTCGTACGCTTCAACCACGCCGCCTAGGCCTTGACGGAAACGGTCTTTATCCAGTTTTTTCTTGGTGTCTTTATCCCATAGACGGCAACCGTCTGGAGAGAATTCGTCACCCAGTACGATACGGTCGTGGAACACACCAAATTCAAGTTTAAAGTCAACCAGAAGCATATTACCCGCTTCGAATAATGCTTTAAGCACATCGTTCACTTGGTAAGTCAGTTCTTTCATTTTTGCCAGTTGTTCAGCAGTCGCCCAACCTAAAGCAATCGCTTGAGATTCGTTCACCATTGGATCGCCTAGCGCGTCATCCTTGAAGAACAATTCGAATGTAGGAGGAGTTAATTCTTTACCTTCTTCTACACCCAGACGACGGCATAAAGAACCCGCAGCATAGTTACGTACCACACATTCTACTGGAATCATTTTAAGTTTTTTCACTAACACTTCAGTTGGTGTCAGCAGTTTCTCAAAATGAGTTTCAATACCAGCAGCAGCCAGCTTTTCCATGATGAAGGCGTTAAAACGGTTATTCACCTTACCTTTACGATCCAGTTGTTCGATTTTTTCGCCATTGAATGCGGACGCATCGTCACGAAAAACTAAAATCAGGTGGTCTTCACTGTCCGTGGTATAGACAGATTTCGCTTTACCAGTATAGAGCAAGGTTTGTTTTAACATGAGGGAACCTTCTACAAAAAAAAATGCCTAGAAAATGTCTAGGCTGGCCAATTTTGGTAAATCTGGTTTAACAGTTCTGCTGCTTTTTCGCGGTCGGCAAAACTGTTATCGGGATTAAACACAGCCAGGGTGTTACTCGAACCTGCGGGAGAGAGTCTTAAAACATAGGTTTGCTGATCAACCTGAATCGTTACTTCATAACGATCTTTATTTTGACCAACGATAGAATGGTTAAGGCTGCTAAGCGTGGCAAGAGTGTATTGCCATATTGTAGCAGCATTTCCATCAATTTTGAGCAGTGGATTTTGATTTCCGTCAGTGACTAATTGCGGCTTTCCTGAAAAATTTTCTTGAGTTTCATCTGCTTGAGTTGAATTTACTGGCTGTGCAGTAGGGCGTGGCATCGCAAAGCGGTTACCACGCTGATTTTCAAGTTTTGGTGCATTTTCCAGGGCAAGCGGATCCACTGTCGGAGCAGGGTACAAAGGCGTTGCAGGACGAACCATTGACCCTTCAGGATATTGCAATGGTTGCAGCGTGGTTGTTTCTTTATAGTCCAAGGTACCGTTTTTAAAGGCCATTGAACTACAACCTGCTAAACTGAATACTGAAAGTGCCAGGGTAAGTCCTAAACGTAATTGCATAATCGTTGCTCTTTATTTAATGACGCTCGCTTCTACAAGTGCCTCATGAAGCGGAGCGCGATATTGTTCTGCAAGTGGTGTTAATGGAAGGCGAATACCTGTACCAATTAAGCCCATATCATGGAGAGCCCATTTCACAGGAATTGGGTTTGATTCGCAAAATAGAATATTGTGTAAATTTGCAACCTGAGCATTGAGCTCTTCAGCACGTGCAGCATCGCCTGCAATGGCTGCAGCACATACTTCACTCATGACTTTAGGTGCAACGTTGGCAGTCACAGAAATATTGCCTTTGGCACCATGACCCATTAACTCATAGGCAGTTGCATCATCACCTGAGTAAACGGTCATGTTTTTACCTGCCAGACCTTCAATCAGGGCAGCACCACGGGCTACATCACCTGTTGCATCTTTAATGCCCACGATCTGTGGAATATCTGCCAGACGGATCACGGTTTCATTAGCCATATCCACGCCAGTACGGCCTGGAACGTTATAAAGAATTTGAGGTAGGTCAACCGCTTCAGCAATGGCTTTATAATGCTGGTATAAACCTTCCTGAGTCGGTTTGTTGTAGTAAGGAGTAACCAGCAGGGCAGCATCAGCGCCAAGTTCTTTGGCTTCCTGAGTCAGCTCGATTGCTTCACGAGTCGAGTTTGCGCCTGTACCGGCAATGATAGGAATACGTTTGTTGGCAACACGAATGATTTCTTTGATCACTTGAGTGTGCTCGCTCATGCTGAGCGTTGATGCTTCACCAGTAGTACCTACAGCCACAATGCTGTTAGTGCCTTCTGCAATATGCCACTCAACCAGCTTCTCGAGACCCTTCCAATCTACGCTGCCATCTTCAAACATGGGGGTGACGATTGCGACAATGGAACCCTGAATGGTCTGTGCTTGCTGAGTCATTTTAAAAAACTATCCTATTTGTCCATCCGAAGAGAATGAGAAAACATATTTGGGATGGGTTTGTATTTTGATTTGTAGCAAATTCAATAGATTTGCACTGAATTGAATATTGCTTATGCAAATTATGACTGATCAAACGCATAAGAACAATATGCTTTAGTAAAAGCCACTGAATTCTTTATACAAAGCCTCTAGGCAACAATCAAGTTTTAATCGTTATGATTTTTTGCTGTCCAAATCATCCTTTATCCTCCAGCAGGATGAAAGCTAATGAATTCATTTTTTCAGGAAAAAATACACAGAATAAGTTACTTAAGTGAATTAAATAGATTTAGAAAACATTCTTTTATGGTGTTTTAGGGGAGTATTAATATTTATATTCGATGAATTAAGAGCTAAAATATATCGAATAATAAACCTCATTTATGAGGAATAAAAAGCAAAAATGCCTGAACTAATCTTTTTTTCGTATTAGTGATCGGCCCCGAATTTTTCTCACTGTTGAATTTCCGAGTTTGATGTATAAGTCTAAATCCAAAAATACTGGGATTTTAATACTTCTCATTAATTGCTTTTTTGACTTTATCGAACAGCATCTTAAAGTCATCAATTTTCTGGATTTTTCAGTATATCCGAGCAAATTGTTCAACTTATTGGTAGTTAATTCTATTTGAGCGCTCATAGATGATGGCCTCTCTTTTGAACGCTGATTGAACAAGGATATTCCAATGGAAAAATCAGACAATAAGCACGCGATCATCACGGTAGGGATCTGCTTTCTGATCGCTGTGATTGAAGGCCTGGATATTCAGGCTGCCGGGATTGCCGCTGCTGGTATTCGTGAGCACTTTGGTCTGGATAGCTCACAATTGGGTGTGTTTTTTAGTGCAGGGATTCTGGGCTTATTGCCTGGTGCACTGGTCGGTGGTCGATTCGCGGACCGTATTGGTCGTAAGAAAGTTTTAATCTGGTCAACCGCAATTTTTGCACTATTTACCTTATGTACCGTGTGGGTGAACAGTTTCCACAGTTTGCTGGCAGTTCGTTTTCTGGCGGGTGCGGGTCTTGGCGGTGCAATGCCAATCTTAATCACGCTGGCTTCTGAAGCCGTGGCTCCACAAAACCGTGGACGTGCCGTGGGCCTGATGTACTGCGGTATGCCAGTCGGTGCAGCAATCTTGTCTTTAATCGCAGCAACTGAATTCGGTGCAAACTGGAAAAATGTTTTTTACTTAGGTGGTTTATTACCCATCATCGTGATTCCACTGATGATGTTGTGTCTGCCTGAATCTAAAGAATACTTAAAGACACAAAACAAGACAGCCGCAGAACGTGCAGCATCTCCTCAGGGTTCATTCAAGGATCTGTTTAACTCTGACAACTTGCTTCGTACGCTTTGCATCTGGGTCAGCTACTTCTTCACCCTGATGGTGGTGTACATTATGTTGAGCTGGTTGCCATCATTGTTCATGGAACTGGGCTTCACCCGTAAAGATGGTTCAACTGCACAGTTCTACTTTATGGTGACTGCAACGATTGGTACTGTGATTTTGGGTATGCTGACGGATCGCCTGAAAAAAGCCTATGTGATCCTGTTGATGTATGGCGGTATCCTGGCGGGTCTATTGGCACTCAACGGTGCAAGCTCACTTGAGCAAATGTAAATGGCCGCAGCACTGGCAGGTGCCTTTGTGATTGGCTGTCAGGGTGTACTCTATGCCTTCGGTAGTATCGTTTACCCAACTGAAGTACGTGGTACAGGGGTAGGTGTTGCTTCCGCAGTTGGCCGTATCGGCGCCATGCTTGGCCCTGCAATTGCGGGTCAGCTACTGACAGCAGGCTTCGGTGCAGCAGGGGTGATCTCGGCAGCGATTCCATGTATCGTAATCTCTGCGGTATGTATGCTACTCCTGGTCAGCCGTACCAAGGTTTAAAAATAAAAAGATGAATATCCGAAAAGCCTGCACTGATGCAGGCTTTTTATTTTCCAGTATCAGTTCAGCTTAAGACAAATTCTTTCTATGTTTTGGAGAGCAATAGCTTTTACAGTTAACTCATCATGCGTTTTATCAGAATGCAGAGTCATTCTATTTTTACCTAAAGGGCTAAAAATTTTCTTTAGTTTTAAGCTATGCTTGGATGCAAACTCAGATTTCAAGGGATGAAAATGATGCAAAATGCGGCGCTGATTGTGGTGGATGTACAAAAAGGATTTACCCCAGGTGGAAATCTGGCTGTTACCAATGCCGATCAGATTATTCCGAATATCAACCGATTGGGGCAGTACTTTCAGAATATTGTGCTGACTCAGGATTGGCATCCGGCAGAGCATATCTCCTTTGCAGACAATCATCCTGCTCAAGCAGCCTATGACACGATTCAGCTGGATTATGGTTCTCAGGTCCTTTGGCCGAGTCATTGTGTACAAGGGACTGAGGATGCTGAATTCCATCCGGGGCTGAACCTTCCGCAAGCTCAACTGATTATCCGCAAAGGCTTTCATCAAAATATCGACAGTTACTCCGCCTTTATGGAAGCTGATCAAAAAACCAGTACCGGTCTGGCCGGCTATTTACGTGAGCGCGGTATTGATACCGTATTCATCGTGGGTATCGCGACTGATTTTTGTGTGGCCTGGACTGCGATGGATGCCTGCAAACTCGGCTTTAAGGCCTATGTCATTGCGGATGCCACCAAAGGTATAGACCTGAACGGTTCGCTACAACATGCCTGGCAGGACATGCTGGCACAGGGTGTAAAACGGATTTATCTGAAAGATATTATTAATGCTGCCTAAGCGCTAACTTAAGGCGATTAGGGCCATTTGCCATTATGCAATGGTTTGTTTACTTTGAGGCATCCACAGATGCCTTGATTTCTTTTTCATGACACTTGGATTTTCCCATGTCAGCACTTCTTCAATTTAGCCAGTTTGTCCAAAAGACCTTTGCTCTATGGGTCATTCTGTTTTCAGCCATTGCCTTGATGCTGCCGGATCTTTTTGTCTGGTTACGCGCCTATATTCCCTGGATGCTGGGTCTGATCATGTTCGGCATGGGCATGACCATGACGCCAGGTGATTTTAAAAGTATCTTGCAAAGTCCCAAGGCCGTTGCGATTGGGGTCGTGGCTCAGTTTATGGTGATGCCAGGGTTAGCCTTTTTGCTCTGTCAGCTATTCCAGCTTCCGGCTGAAATTGCGATTGGAGTGATTCTGGTGGGCTGCTGTCCAGGTGGCACGGCATCTAATGTGATTACCTATATGGCCAAAGGCAATACGGCCTTGTCTGTGGCGTGTACTTCGGTATCAACTTTATTGGCACCGCTTTTGACTCCGGCAATTTTTTATCTGCTGGCCAGCCAATGGATTGAAATTAATGCCTTATCTATGCTGATTTCGATTCTACAAGTGGTGCTGTTTCCAATCATTTTAGGTTTGATTGTCCGTGCCCTTCTAAAAACCAAGGTAGAAGGCTATATCCAAGTAATGCCAGTAATTTCGGTGATTGCCATTGTCGCAATTGTGGCGGCCATTATTGCTGGCAGTAAAACCCAGATTCTGGAATCCGGGTTAATGATTTTGGGTCTTGTGGCTTTACACAATGGAATGGGCTACTTATTGGGTTATTGGGCAAGCCGAATATTGAAACTGGCAGAAATCGATTGTCGCGCGGTTTCGATTGAAGTGGGAATGCAGAATTCTGGTTTAGGGGTAGCGTTGGCTGCGACCCATTTTGCCGCGTCTCCCATCACTGCGGTTCCAAGTGCTATTTTCAGCCTATGGCATAACATTTCTGGACCCGCCTTGGCGACGTACTGGGCCGCTAAAAGTAAGACAATTGAATCTGCATCAGCACAAGATACTTCCGCAGATAGATAACATCCTGACTGCTGAAGATTTTATTTCTCTCATATAAAAAGCCCGATATTCAATCGGGCTTTTTGCTTTCTGTGACTTAGGACGCTTTAGACTGTTTCGATTTGAGAATCTCGGTTCTGAAGCTTTGCGCTAGTTCAGCACTTTCCGCATCCATCCCATTGACCACAAAGGCATGACGGGTCAGAACATTGGTCGGATTTGGCATGCTGACCAGCTCAAAGTGGTCCGCGATTTGTTTCAACAGGGCATTAGGAACATGCAGTGCACTTTCCTTAGCGACTAGTTGCTGAACCAGACGTTCTGCAGCCTGAACGGAATTAAGCTGCATTTCTTCAACGGCTGAAGAAATTGCGCTACGTGTCTGCAGGACAAAACGTTTTTCTTCGCGATAACGCTTATACAGGACTTCTGAAAGCAACTGGAATACTGAACTGATCATGGTCAGACAGGCGAGGGCATCTGGCTTCTCTGCCGCAATACTGATACTGGCACCTTTTTCATCAAACTTGTGTACGGTACAAATATCCGTGCTGTTCAGTTTGTAGTGCTGGATGCACAGTTCAGTAGCTTTGTTCAGGAAAATCTGGCACAGATTGAAATAAGGAACCGATACCGTCTTATTCACACTATCTAGCAACTGTTTTGGATCATAGAACTGAATGTTCAAGCTCAGGCTATCGGTATCCAGGACCACAGGTTTACTGTCTTTTTCTTTCGGTTTGTTTTTCAGGGCTTGCTGTGCCTGGGCAATGGCGAGGGCAGCATTATGCTTTTCCTGTTCTAATGCCTGAGTTAAAGTCTGAATCTCGAATTTCAGTCGCGATTCATTATTGATACGTGCCAGATACTCGGTACGGCTTGGACGCGCTACCGCACGATAACCGACCCAAAGCAAACCATGAATAATGAAAGAGAACAGAATGGCAAGCCATTGAGTCCGGAGAATTTCACCAATACTTGGCTCAATCAGGGTGATTTCAATCACACCGACTTTTTTCTCGTTTTGCAGGGCATCACGGACAAAAACTTCCCCATCACGGGTCTTGGTCAGCCCACCAGTGGCTAAAACCTGACCATTCGCATCCAGGATACGAATTGAAGCAACGCTTGGGTTAGTCGCATAACGGTTGGCCAGAAGTGCCAGAGAAACGCGGTTCGCCGGTTCAAGCTCCGCCAGGCTGTCTGTGACCAGTTGGCTCGTCATGAGCTGTCCCTGGTTGGCACGGTTATCATTCAGTTGGTGAGTCGTTGCCAATACCAGTAAAAAGGTATGCAGAGCAAAACTTACAATCAGTAGGCTAGCAAATAGCCCTTGTCTAGGCGCATTCAACGTAAACTTCCAAGGCAATTCTGTTCAATTTCGATTATGATTCTAACAATAGTTGTAGCTCAGACCCGAGTCAATTCATGCGAGAAATCATTCTTATATCATTCTTAGGACCCGACCAGCCTAATCAATTTACACGATTAATGCAGGTTTTGTCCGCTCATTCCTTACAGATTCTAGATGTGGGGCAAGCGGTCATTCATAATCAACTGACCTTAGGTATTGTTGTATCGTCTGATGACCGAACTGCAACAGCATTAGCCATGAAGGAAATCCTGATTCTAGCACATGATATCGGGTTAACAGTGCGCTTTAAACCAATCTCTGCTGCTGAATATGAACAGTGGGTAAGAGAGGGTGGCCGCACGCGTTATATCGTAACGGCATTGGCCCCGGAATTAAATGCCTCTCATCTGCAAGCCGTGACCCAGATTGTGTCGAGTCAGGGCTTCAATATTGAAACCGTGACCCGTCTTTCTGGCCGTCCTGAGCTGGATGGTTCCAATACTGGCCCTAAACGTGCCTGTGTACAGTTTGGTCTGAAAGGCCAGATGCTGGATGCAGCAGCCATGCGTGCAGCCTGCTTAAGCCTGTCGAATAACCTGAATGTCGATGTGGCAGTACAGGAAGATAATGCTTACCGCCGTAACCGTCGTCTGGTCTGCTTTGACATGGACTCGACCCTGATCGAGCAGGAAGTCATTGATGAGCTGGCGATCGAAGCTGGTGTCGGTATCCAAGTCTCTGAAATTACTGAACGCGCGATGCAGGGCGAGCTGGACTTCCAGCAAAGTTTCCGTGCCCGTGTTGCTTTATTAAAAGGCATGGATGCATCGGTATTGCCAAAAATTGCTGAGCGTCTGACCGTGACTGAAGGTGCAGAACGCCTAATTTCAACCCTGAAAGCACTGGGCTACCGTACCGCAATTCTGTCTGGTGGATTCCAGTATTTTGCAGAATATCTGCAAGCCAAACTGGGAATTGATGAAGTTCATGCCAACGTTCTGGATGTGCAGGATGGCGTGGTGACAGGCGAAGTCAAAGGTTATATTGTGGATGGCGCACGCAAGGCTTTATTGCTCCGTGAAATTGCCGACAATATGGGAATTTCTCTGGAACAGACCATTGCTGTAGGTGATGGTGCCAACGACCTGCCAATGCTTTCAATTGCGGGCCTAGGTGTGGCTTTCCGTGCCAAGCCTTTGGTTCGTCAGAATGCCAATCAGGCCATTTCCAGCGTGGGTCTGGATGGTGTGCTCTACCTGCTCGGTGTACATGATAAAGATCTGAGCCGCGCGTAACACATAGCTTTTCGGTGAAATCCAACGCGGCCTTAGGGTCGCGTTTTTTTATATTTTTAGCTTAACTTTTATCGAGGGACGGCGCAGCTTGTCTATAAATACCCCGATCATCTTAAACGGAAAATATTTTTTTTAAGTCGATGAAAGGGCATATGATTTTGTAATGACACGCCAACATCGGCGCAGCAATTGATCCACAAATACTGTGAAAATAAAAAATGTAATGACAAAATAATATCGCGACAGAGTATGTCGTAAGGGGAGAAAACAGGACTTTTTTTATGCAAAAAACTCAGCATAATGCATGCATAGAGATACAAATCAACACATTCCATTTTATTGATTTAACGAAATTCAATAGGTAGGACGGTTGCAATATCAAGCATACACACTATCCTTTTGGATGGAGGGGTTTATATGGTAACAGCGAATCTAGCAACTCTCGTAGGCTTTAGTTTAGTCGCCGCGGCTGTGCTTGCTGTTTTCTTCTCGCCTTATCGTCGCTGGTTAAGTTTTATGGCTGCAGGAATGCTGGCCTGGGGCCTGATCGAAGTAATTCGAGTAGGTACTCAAGCCTTGTTTGAGCTCCCGATGACATATAGCTATCTGACAGCTTTAACGGCCGTGATGGTCGTAGTGACCTTACTGTTATTGCGTGAAGATCGACGTGCAGAGCGTGCTTTGGCTAAACGCCGTTATATCGAACATACACCAGTGTATGAAGATGACCAGCAGCAGCTATCTAGCCGTTAAGTTCTCTAATATCAGCGAAATAATGCACCTGCGGGTGCATTTTTCGTTTAGAAATATGATACAAAGTCCTGCATCTGCCTGGCTTTGATCTATGCTAGGATATTTGTCAATTTTCGTACAATTAGAATAGGCATAATTCCATGAAACTGTCCTCCATTCCTGTGCTCAAACTTCCTCTGGTTGACCTCAGTACCGATCCACTTGATTTGCTGGTCGCAGGTCTTGCATTACGTATGAAGCAGTTAGCGCGTACCAGCCCGAAATTTATTGAATTGGTACATGAACGCCAGTTCCGTATTCAGATTGGAACAGATGAAGGAATGGCACGTCAGATCGTTGTGAATAATGGTCATATTGATACTGTTTCAGGTGATGCAGAAAAAGCTGATTTTGTACTGCAATTTGCTGACAGTGAACAGGGCGTAAAAACGTTGCTCAAAGGTGATCCGACTGCATTCATGACCGGTATGCAAAGTGGCACGATTAAAATGGAAGGTGATTTTGGTCTGCTGGTCTGGTTTAACCAGGTTGCGAAAATGATTCCGCCTAAACTGCCAAAACCGGTCAAAGAAAAAGTGAAAATGGCACGCCAGTTTATTAAAGAGAAAACTGGTAAATAACTCCTAATCCCCCTGCTTTAATTAAAGGAGGGGCTAGGGAAGGATTATCATAAAAAAGCACTCATCAAGAGGGCTTTTTTCATTTTGGAACAATGACGGTTTATTCAACTTCCAGATTAAACGTTACCGGCCCATCATTGACCAGATGCACTTTCATATCGGCCGCAAAAATACCGGTTTGTACATTTTCGAACTGGCTCTGCGCATATTCAACCAGCTGTTCATACAAGACCTTGGCATCGCTTGGCGGCATGGCGGGACCAAAATCCGGACGTAAGCCTTTTTGAGTTTGCGCCATCAAGGTAAATTGGGACACTAGCAGTAAACCGCCACCGGCCTGACTGACATTCCAGCCCATCTTGCCCTGCTCATCATCAAAGAAACGGTATTTCAATATCTTATCAATCAGTTTTTTGCCTTTTTCCAGATTGTCTTCTTTACCTAAACCTAGAAAAACTAGAATACCTTTGCCAATTTCTCCGGTGGTTTCACCATCGACCACGACTTTGGCTTCCAGTACCCGTTGTAATAATGCACGCATAATCAATTTTAGTCAGATTCAAAATTGCCACCATTGTAGCAAGATCAGACTCATCTGTTATTAAGTTAATGTCTAAAAAATGGGCTTAATTGATTGATTATCATTGATAATATTTTAAACTATCTAAAAACACGATCATAATCATAAAAATTATCTGTTTTATCTATTTTTTGCTCTCAAGTATCTTAGCTGCATGCAGGAAAGGTATTAAATTGAGAGATTTAGAAATGTTTAAGCGTTCATTACTTGTTGCAATGCTTGCAACGGTGACAGCTGCACAAGCTGCACCATTAACCAAAGATAACGGGGCACCAGTCGGTGATAACCAGAACTCGATCACTGCGGGTCCACAAGGTCCAACTTTGCTGCAGGATGTACAACTGGTTCAAAAACTGCAACGTTTTGGCCGTGAGCGCATTCCTGAACGTGTCGTACACGCACGTGGTACGGGTGCTTATGGTGAATTCGTTACGACGAAAGATCTGTCTGATTTAACAATTGCTTCTTTATTCAAGGCCGGTACCAAAACTCCAGTTTTTGTGCGCATGTCTACCGTCATTCATGGTAAAGGTTCACCAGAGACCCTACGTGACCCGCACGGTTTCGCCATCAAATTCTATACCCAGGAAGGTAACTGGGACTTGGTCGGTAACCAGACGCCAGTCTTCTTTATCCGTGACGCAATCAAATTCCCGGATTTCATCCATGCGATGAAACCAAGCCCGGTCACCAACGTACAAGATGCCAACCGTGTGTTTGACTTCCTGTCTAGCCAGCCTTGGGCAACCAACATGCTGACTTATGTTTATGGCAAGCAAGGTGTTCCAACCAGCTATCGCGAACAGGACGGTTTCGGTGTACATGCCTACAAACTGTATAACGACAAAGGCGAATACAAGTACGTGAAATTCAACTTCCGCTCTAAACAGGGTGTGAAGGGCTTAAATGTCAAAGAAGCGGCTGTGCAACAAGGTAAAGATTTCAATCACTTGACCAATGATCTTTATAACAACATCTATGCAGGTAATTTCCCGAAATGGGATCTGTATATTCAGGTGCTTGATCCTAAAGATCTGAACAGCTTTGATTTCGATCCGCTAGATCCAACCAAAATCTGGCCAACCAATCTGGTTCCAGAAGTGAAAGTCGGTACATTGACGCTGAACCGTATGCCGAAGAACTTCTTCAATGAAACTGAACAGGCTGCATTTGCACCAGGTAACTTGGTACCAGGTATCGAACCCTCTGAAGACCGTTTGCTTCAAGGCCGTATCTTCTCTTATTCGGATACACAAATGTACCGTCTAGGTGCGAACCATCAGCAAATTCCGGTAAATCGTCCTGTGGTGAATGTGAACAACAATAACCAGGAAGGTCACATGAATGTGTCTGAACGTGACTCTGATGTGAACTACGAGCCAAGCCGTAAAGAGCCAAAACCGGCGACTGAAAAAGCGCGTGCAGTTGAAACGCCATTGACTGGTCATGTGCAACAGATCGGTACTAAAGAGCAAAACTTCAAGCAAGCAGGTGACTTGTACCGTTCATATACTGCCAAAGAGAAAGATGACCTGATCATGAACCTGGCGGCTGATCTGGGCAATGTCAAAGATTCAGAAACCAAGCACATCATGTTGTCTTACTTCTATAAGGCAGATACTGACTACGGTATGCGTATGACCAAAGCTGTAAATGGCGACATCGCCATCGTTAAGGCCAAAGCTGCAAAATTAAAAGACTAATCCCGATTGGTCTTGAGGAACTGGTGACTAGGGCATAGCGCATCACCTCCAAAAAGTCCTGTAATACTCCAAACCTTTCCTGCACCCTAGGGGGAGTTTTACAGGCACTCTGTTTTTCATTCCATCTCAGGTCAATTGAGTTTTTAAAAACTTAAATTTTCCTTTCGATTTCTATTGGAGTTCATCATGAAAGTTCTGCCACACGCATTTCTAGCCAGTATTCTTGCCTTTAGTTCCGCATTCGCAACTGCTGCTGAAGTGAAGAATGTCTCCCCTGCAAAAACTGCGGCAAGCGTTCAGATGACCTCACAACAGGAATTGATCGATCTGTTTTTTGCTGCTGCTAAAATCGGCAATAGCGAAGTGATCAATGAATTTTTAAAGCACGGCTTTCCAGTCGATGTACGCAATCAAGATGGTTATACCTCGTTGATGATGGCAACCTATTATGGCCATCAGGATATTGTGACCACCTTACTGGCCAAAGGGGCAGACCGCTGCGCCCGGGACAACCGTGGCAATACAGCCTTGATGGGTGCCTTGTTTAAAATGGAATTTGCCATTGCCAAACAGCTGCGTCAGGTCGACTGTGATGCCCAAGCCAAGAAAACCGGGCAAAAAACCACAGCTGAATTTGCCAAGGTGATCGGTCAGGAAAAGCAGCTACAAAAAATTATCAAGGAACAGGAAAACGGGCTGAAAGCAGTCAAATAACTGTGTGGGAAGCAGTTTATTTTCTTGAACTTTTGTCGATAATTCAGCTAGCTGTACGTAAATCCTGCAATATTGCCTAAACTTTTATGCTTTAATGCGGGATAAGCACAGCGATATTTCCCTTAGTTATGGCTCCAATTATCCACTCTTTGTTAGATACTGACTTGTATAAATTCACCATGCTACAAGTGGTATTACACAAGTTTCCACAAACGCATAGTGTCTATCATTTCCGTTGTCGCAACCTGGAAGATACGGAATATCCGCTGACGGATATTCTGGATGATTTGAATCACCAACTGGATTTGCTGTGTCAGCTCAAATTTAAAGAAGACGAATTACAATATTTACGCAGCCTGCGTTTTATCAAAAGCGATTTTGTGGATTATCTGGAACTATTCCAGCTCAAACGGCGTTTTATTAAGGCCACCATCGACAATGAAGGCCGCCTGGATATTACTATTGAAGGCCCCATGGTTCAGGCAATGATGTTTGAAATCTTTGTACTGGCCATTGTGAATGAACTGTATTTCAGTCGTATCCGTACACCCGAAGTGCTAGCCGAAGGTGAGCGCCGTTTAAAAGCTAAAATTGAATTGCTAAAACAGTATGATGCCGCGCAGAACCCGAATGATCCACCATTCCTGGTCTCGGACTTTGGTACCCGCCGTCGTTATAGTTTTGACTGGCAAAAGCATGTCGTTGAAGAATTTAATAAAGCTGCACCGCACGTGTTCCGTGGGACCAGTAATGTGTACTTAGCCAAAGAATTGGGTATTACCCCGATCGGCACCATGGCGCATGAATTTCTGCAAGCCTTTCAGGCCTTGGATGTGCGTCTGCGTAATTTCCAGAAAGCAGCCCTAGAAACCTGGGTACAAGAATACCGTGGTGACCTCGGAATTGCCTTGACCGATGTAGTCGGTATGGATGCTTTCCTGCGTGACTTTGACCTGTACTTTGCCAAACTGTTTGACGGCTTGCGTCATGATAGTGGCGATCCCTATGAATGGGGTGACAAGGCTTATGCTCACTATAAAAAGCTGAAAATTGACAGCAAAACCAAAATGCTGACTTTTAGTGATGGCCTGAATCTGGAAAAAGCCTGGAAATTGCATCAATACTTTAAAGACCGCTTTCAGGTCAGCTTCGGGATCGGCACCAATCTGACCAATGACATGGGGCAGACGCCGCTAAATATCGTATTGAAACTGGTGGAATGCAACCGTCAGTCGGTAGCGAAAATCTCCGATAGCCCAGGAAAAACCATGACGGATAATGATACTTTCCTGGCATATTTGCGTCAGGTGTTCAATATCTCAGAACCTGTCTAAAAATCTCTGCTTGATTCAAAAAACCGCTTCAATCATGAGGCGGTTTTTTCTTGGATGATGGTCTTTCTTAAATCAGCTTTAGCTAAAATTATGCTAAGGATCTAGATAAAAACAACATAATTGAAAAAATGAGCTGTGCTAAGATCAAAAGGATTTGACCGCAATGACAACTACTAAGATGACAGCTTCCGCCTTTGACTTTGGTCTGCTGATTGAAGCAGAAGATTTGGTTCCACATTTGGGAAATGAAAAACTTCGAATTGTTGATTTAAGCCGGGCGTCGGTTTATGAACAATTGCATATTCCACATGCCTTACATCTGCAACCCAAGCTGCTGGTTCGTCAGGAAGAAACAGCCATGGGCCTGTTACCGGATGCAGAAGGGCTGGAAGCTTTAATTCGTTACCTGAATATTTCTCCTGAACATCATGTCGTAGCTTATGATGATGAAGGCGGTGCGTGGGCAGGGCGTCTGCTCTGGAACCTGCATTGCATGGGCTTTGAAAATACCAGTTTACTCAATGGCGGCATTCATGCCTGGCTGGGTGCGGGACTACCGACTTCATCAGATCAGGAAACGTTTATACCTGTCGATCATCTGGTTCCAGTCAATCTTGAAAGAAAGGCTGAGTTTCAGATTGATTATGATGAATTAAAACAACTCATTGAAAATGAAAAAATTCAGGTATGGGATTGTCGTACAGAAGATGAATACACTGGCCTGCGTCTGGCTGCGCGACGCGGTGGTCACATCCCGGGCGCACGTCATTTTGAGTGGAGTACTGCCCTTAACCGGCAAAATCATTTAAAATTACATCCTTTACCACGTACTCAGCAGCGTCTGGAACAACTGGGATTTGATCTGGATCAGCCGGTTGTGGTGTATTGTCAGTCCCATCACCGTTCAGGTCTGGCTTATATTCTGGGTCGCTTATTCGGCTGGAATATTCGAGCCTATGATGGTGCGTGGAGTGAATGGGGCAACCGCCTCGATAGTCCAATCGCTACAGGAGAGGTGCCATCTTGAGCATCACATCGCGTCTAAAACAACAACTGTTTATCCAGGCCCAAAAAGTGGTGCCACAGCATCGCCTGTCCCGTGTGGTGGGAAAAATTGCAGCCAGCGAAAATCCGATTGTAAAAACAGCCGTGATCGCAGCATTCAAGACCAAATACGGAATTGATATGTCGATTGCTGAGCAAACCAATGCCCTGAAATTCAAATCATTTAATGATTTCTTTACCCGTGGACTAAGAACCGGGGTGCGTGCGGTCGATGCTGATTCAACTGCGATCGTATCTCCGGCAGATGGCGCGATTTCCCAACTGGGTAAAATTGAAAATGGCGATGTGTTTCAGGCCAAAGGCCAGAAGTTTACGGTTGAAAACTTGATTGCTGATCCGCAACTAGCAGAACCATTCAAGAATGGTGAGTTTGCGACGGTGTATCTGTCACCACGTGACTATCACCGTGTTCACATGCCATTTGCCGGGACTCTGACTGAAACTTTATATGTGCCGGGTGAACTGTTCTCGGTCAACCAGACCACAGCCGAAAATATTCCAGGTCTGTTTGCCCGTAATGAACGTATGGTATGTCTGTTTGATACCGAACTTGGTCGTATGGCAGTGGTTCTAGTTGGTGCGATGATTGTGGCTGGTATTGAAACTGTGGCGACTGGCAAGGTAAAACCATCTGGTCGTATCGAGCTAAACCAGCACAATTTATTCCTTGAAAAAGGCGCTGAACTGGGTCGTTTTTACCTAGGTTCAACCGCCGTTATCCTGTTTGAGGAAAACAAGATGCAATGGGATGAGAAATTTAAAGCCAATTCAACCGTATTGATGGGTGAGGCGTTGGGTCATACCCTATAAAAAGCTTTTAATCTCCTGTTATGTTGCTTCCCCCTTTGAAAAAGGGGGATTGAGGGGGATTAAATATTCTAATTTCCTCCTCTTGCGTTTCAATTCAAAGCAGTGCTTCAAAGCTTGCTTAGGAGGGAATCTCATGATAACAAATATCCCTTAGATTCTTTCCCTTTGAAAAAGGTGAGAAGCCTTGCTTCGCAAGAGGGAGTTAAAAAATTAAAATCCCTCCCAACCTCCCTTTAAAAAAGGGAGGAGATAAAAGATCCAAAAAAAGCGCCATCTGGCGCTTTTTTATTTTCTAAACTTTATCGTTTGACCACGATCGAATCGATACCACTATGTTGTAAGGTTTGCTGTGCAATAATCGCAGATTCTGCTGAATCATAAGGTCCAGACACGACACGATACCAAACCTTGCCATTTTCCACACTGCGGACTACATCTGCAGATAAACCGTTGAGAATGATTTCTGCACGGCGGGCATCTGCCTGATCCGGGTCATCAAAACTACGAACTTGTAAAATATAGCTTGCAGAAGCAGGAGTTGGGGCTTCGGTTGCATCCAGACCTGGCTCAGTTGCTGTTTCTGATTCATCAACTTCAGGTCTTGGTGCCTCTACAATCACCACTGCTTCCTGATTTTTTGCTTCAGGAACCGCCTCTTCAGGAATCGGTGTCACTTGCTGCTGTGGCAACAGATCATAAAAACGGTAGTCTTTATTGGTATCTTCTTCTTGAGAATGCTCAGCCGTAGCCTGGTTTTTAGGTTTAACAGGTTCCCATGGCTTCCACAGCATGAGTGCCATTAAAAAACTTAACACGATTAAAATGATCACGAGTGTGCCGAGCCAGGTAGGAATAAGTGGCTTTTTGGGCTTATTCGGTCTTTCAGATACACCGCGCTGCGTTTTTCCAAACACTTGGGATTTCCTCTTATTTATCGGGGCAAATAGAAAAGGCATAACAGCAGTTATGCCCCTACTATGACTTCATCCTATGTGATCGTGATAGAAAAGTCATTATCTAGATCACAAATCACACAGAATTTTAATTTATCTGCATCTTCAAACACATAGCTAAAGTTACAAAATATTTATTCAGCAGATAAACGGCAATGACTAGCATGCTGACTTCGAGCAGAGCTCTCCGTCTTGCGTCAATGTAAAAGCAGTGCTTTACATTTTCGCTTCGAGCTTAGCTCTCGCCTTGCGAGCATGCAAAACAGTGTTTTGCTTACATGCTCTCAGGCGCCGATACACCAAGCAGTTCCAGACCGTTACGCAGCACCTGGCGAACATTTACAGATAACAATAAACGTGCCTGAGTTAATTCTGCATCATCGCCCAGAACCTTGTTGTCGTTGTACCAGCCATGGAACAGCGCAGCCAGCTCTTTCAGGTAGTTACCAATCTGATGCGGTTCATAGCTGTTTGCAGCACGAACAACAATCTCTGGATAAGCTGCCAGCTTTGCCAGAATTTCAGTCTCCGCTTCCAGCTCAAGTTTGGCTGCCAGACCACGTGCAGTGGCTGCATCAAAGTTCACACCTGTAGAGGCTGCCTTTTCTAACATACGGCAGATCCGCGCATGCGCATACTGGATGTAATACACGGCATTGTCCTTGCTTTGAGATACGGCAAGGTCAAGGTCGAAGTCAATGTGCTGTTCAGATTTACGCATGACATAGTAGAAACGCGCTGCATCATTACCGACTTCTTTACGCAGGTCACGTAAAGTCACGAACTGGCCTGAACGAGAGGACATCTGTACCATCTCTCCACCACGCCACAGGCTGACAAACTGAACCAGAAGTACAGTCAGTTTTTTCGAGTCATAGCCCAGAGCATCAATCGCTGCTTTTACACGTGCGATATAACCGTGGTGGTCTGAACCCCAGATATCTATAATATCGGTATAGCCACGTTGTAATTTGTTTAGGTGATACGCAATATCAGACGCGAAATAAGTGGTTTGACCATTACGGCGTTTAACCACGCGGTCTTTTTCATCACCAAATTCAGTTGACTTGAACCAGATGTTGCCATCTTTTTCATACAGGAAGCCGCGCTGATCTAGAGTTTGTAGCGCTTCATCAATTTTTTCAGTCAGAGTTGCTTCGCTGAACCACTGGTTGAAAGTCACCCCGAATTCACCGAGGTCATCTTTAATATCATCAAGGATGGCTTTTAACGCAGCTTGATGGAAGACGCGGTAACCTTCATTTAATAAAGTTTGTGAGTTGAAGATCAGGCCATCAATGTGCTTTTCTTTATCGCCTGAAACAATCACTTTATTGCCTTCAGCATCCGGTTCGGCAGCGTACTGTACGTCCTCAGGGACGTCTTTATAAACGTCTGCAACAGGGCGAACATAGATATCGCCGTCTTTATCAATAATGCTTTGTGCGATTTCTTTGACGTAGTCACCTTGATAGGCATTTTTCGGGAACACCAGTTCCTGACCCGTCAATTCTAAATAACGTAAGTAAGTTGAAGTCGCCAGAATATCCATCTGACGGCCAGCGTCGTTGACATAATATTCACGGTCAACTTTGGCACCTGTCGCTTCAAGCAGATTTGCAACAGTCATACCATAAGCAGCGCCACGACCATGACCTACGTGCAGGCTAGAAGTCGGGTTCGCAGACACAAATTCAACCTGAACGCGTTTTTCCGCATTGGCCTGGGTACGACCATACGTTGCCTGTTGAGCCTGAATCTGATCCAGCACAGCAAAACGCTGGTCTGCATTTAAAAAGAAGTTAATAAAGCCTGGGCCTGCAATTTCTGCCTTGCTGATATCCGCCACTTCAGGCAGGGCAGCAAGGATTTTTTCTGCTAAATCACGCGGTTTCATCCCCGCAGCTTTAGACGCGATCATGGCAATATTTGATGCAAAGTCACCGTGGCTGCGGTCTTTGGTACGCGTCAAATTACTTGTATTGTTCCAGTCAGATGGGAGTACGTTTTGTGCCTGTAAAGTTTGCACTGCATGATCGAGAGCTGCTTGGATTGCCGTATTCATAATCAGTCGAAAATAGATATCGCAGAAAAACAGCAAATATAGCAAATTTCCGACTCTTTAGGTAAAACCATTTATGGGGAATAAAAAATATACGATTAGCAGCCTATGGTTTCTATCCATCGGTCGGTCATCAATGAAGGATCACATGAGAAAGAGGGGAATAAATAAGTTGCAAATTTTGCTATAAAAAATGAATCATCCAGCAATCAAAATGGCCTATATTAGCCTGATTGAAACTATAAAAAGAGTCAGCATGGATTCAAAACAGCGCCCGACTATTATCGGCAATATTCCCAAACTTCCAGCCAAATGGGCCTTGGTCATTGTGCCTTTTATCCTGTCCTGCCTGATGAGTGGAATTATTTCCATGATTAACATGCTGCGCAATCTGGGCTGGATTGAGGGCTTTATGGCACTCTGGTTTCATAACTGGATGATTTCCTGGGCAATTGCTTTTCCAATTGTGGTAACGCTTTTGCCTTTTGTACGCAAATTTGCCGGATTGCTGGTCGATATGTCAGGAAATCAGCCACCCAAATAATTGTTTTCTATCAGCTGATCATTCAGACAAGGAATTCTAGAGAGTCAAAAGCACTCGCTGATCAATGAGCTAACTCTCTAGCTAAAACCCAATTAAATCAGATGCTCGACTGCAGCGCGGATGATCCCAAGGATCAGACCAATACAGGCCCCGACCACGACACCATTGACCCGGATCATATGCAGGTCACCACCGACTTCGTTTTCAATCTTGTCGATCATCTCAGTCGAATCCCATTCATGAATACGTTCACTGATAAAACGGATCACTTTCTCACTGTACTGGTCACTCAAATCGACAGCGATACCACTGAGACGGTTATTCAGCAACTCACGCACTGAAGTATTTGAAATAATATTTTCACCGACTTGCTGAATGGCGACTCGCAGATTCTCCGCAATCCCCGAATCCGACTTTTGCAAATCTGCTTTGATGGCATCGCATAAAATGACCACTGCACCACTGATAAAATTTAGCACTTGCGGACTGTCAAGCAGGGCATCTTTAGTTTCATTCAGTCGCTGGCTGGCCATACTTTCAGAATCTGCCAATTGCTGCATCAATTCTTGAGCTGTTTCTTCAATTTTAAGCCGCCACGGATGGTCGGGATCTGCCAGCATGGCTTCCACCCGCTGAATCACCGAATCGATACTGCGTTGCTGCACATCAATACCGATCCAGCTGGCGCCTTTGGCCAGACGCCAGACGCCCATTTCCTTGAATAAAGTGCGGGTCAGCTCACGGGTCTGTTCCGGATTTGAAGTCATCCAGGCATGCACCACATCCAGGCCACGTTGCAGCACATCCTGATGGAAATCATTTTCCAAAATAGCGCGCAGCATTTCGCTGGCCAGGGTATTGATTTGGGTATTTTTGACCCATTGCACACTGTTGCTCTGGATAAACCCGGCGATCTGTTCCTGCCCGACAAATTCAAATACTTTGGGTACGGTCTGTTGAATCACTTGTATGACTTGGGCATTATTCTGCGGATTGGCCAGCCAGCGGCCGGCAGCCAGACTTAAGTCCGTACTAGCCAGACTGCGCTGCACAATTTGCGGGGAAAGGAAATTTTCCTGCACAAAGCGCCCCATAGATTCGGCAATCCGGGCTTTATTGCGTGGAATAATTTCAGTATGGTCACGTAAAAATTTTGGAATCGGTAGCCGGCCAAAAGGATTGCGGAACAGCACGGTAATTGCATACCAGTCCGCCAGACCACCGACTACACCTGCTTCGGCAGAGAGCATCAGAATATGAATCAGCCAGACATATTCAGGCAGCAGTTTGGCAGTAATCATCAGCGCCAGCCAAGCCAGTACTGCGACGACCAGTGCAATAGTCGCAAAACGTTTACTGCGTTGTAAGCTCGGTGACGGCTGCTCTTTCTGCATAAATCATCCTGTTATTAGGGCGTGGCCGGCTGCGGTTGGAGTACTTGGCCGGATGGACTTACTCCATATTTAGCGCCAAGTGATTGTAAAATCAAGCGGGCATCAAAGGCATCTTTCGGCTCCTGACCGGCTTTAAAGCACTCAATGGTATAAGCCACTTGAGCAGGATCTAAAGTGACAGTATAGGGCTGGTCATAGAATGGATCGGGCCAGAATCCCGGATAGCGACGGGAATAACCATAAGGACGATAATAGCCGTATGGATAGACGCTAGGCGCCGGATAGACAATCGCCTGACGCGGTGGTTGCTGGGTACGGTTGCTTGGATCGTTCAGTACCTGGAAAAACTGGAAACCGTTCTGAACTGTGGTCTGCGCGGCTTTCAGCAGGGTAATTTCTTCGGCTGTACCGAAACTCATATTAGGTCGCGCCTGAAAACTGATGCGATAAGTGTTGGCATTCAGTGGAGTAGTACTGTACTGGCCGAGCTGGTCAAAGGTAAGCGGCTTGGACGGTGTCGTTGCACAGCCAGAAAGCAGGGCAGTCGTCGCAAGGCTCAGGGCAATGACGGTTTTTTTCATCTTCGTTCTCCTGATAGGATGATCCAGCGAGTTACAGACCTCTAGAAGCTGCTATCTGGCTGGGTCAGGAAACTCAATTCTTCCTCGGTGGATTCACGGCCCAGAATCTGGTTGCGATGTGGGTAGCGTCCGAAACGGTCAATAATGATTTTATGCTTGATTTCATATTCGAGGTTTTCTGGATTGCCGAGGCGCTGAAATAATTTTAGCGCAAATTCATGTATTAATTGAGATTCGCTATGCATGAAAGGCATATAAAGAAAGGAACGTTGCTCCGGACTCAGCTGTTTATCCAGATCTTGGCTGATGGCTTCCTGAGCCAGTGCCAAAGCCAGACTATCCTGAGCAAAAGCACGCGGCGTATCCCGAAAAATATTGCGTGAGAACTGGTCCAGAACAATGATTTCAGCTAATCGACCATCAGCATTCTTACGCCATGACCACAGTTCAGCTCTACTCGCCTGTTCCAGAATATCGCCAAATTTTTCCTTCAAACTTTGGTCGAACTGGTCACTTTTGGCAAACCAGTTGGGTTGAGTCTCAGGACTAAACCAAAAGTCTAAAATATCTTGATAATTCATAATGTTTACAATTTATTAGTATTTATTTGTCAATAAAATCACAAATTTCACATGTCTTATAGAGAAACTTTGTGTTAAAAATTTGCCCAACTAAAAATCAATGGTTTGCTTGAAAACTAGGCAGGGCAGCATGTGCTGTCTGGAAATCGCGGTATACTAAGCTAAACCGATGATTCTATTTTAATAGTTACCCCCATTAAGCGAGATTGTAATGAGTCAACCTGAATCGACTGCCCATGATGTATTACCGGAATGGGTAGATTCGTCGCTCATCAAAGGAATGCTGCGCGGTATCGAGCGTGAGAGCTTGCGTATGCAAAGCAATGGTTTCCTGTCACAGGAACCGCATCCTCATGCCTTAGGTTCAGCTCTGACACATCCGCATATTACGACCGATTATTCTGAAGCCTTGATGGAGTTTATTACTCCACCGAAAGAGAGTATTACTGAGGCATTAAACTATCTGACCGACATTCATGCCTTTGTACATCGTCATCTGAAAAATGATGAAAAGCTCTGGCCGATGTCTATGCCGTGCATGCTCGACAGTAAGGATGAAAATATCCCGCTGGCGCAATATGGCAGCTCCAATATTGGCTTATTTAAAACGCTGTATCGTCATGGTTTAGGCGTGCGTTATGGTCGCCGTATGCAGACCATTTCCGGGGTTCACTATAACCTGTCTTTCCCGGATCATTTCTTTATAGCTCTACAAGAACAGGAAACTGATGAAGAGCTGCGCGCTTTAAGCCTGCAGGATTATCGCAGCCATCGCTATATGGGGCTGATCCGTAACTTTATTCGTTTAACCCCATTGGTGATTTTCCTGGTTGGTGCCAGTCCAGCCGTTTGCCAGTGTTTTATGACTGGACGTGATCACCACTTATTCCCGCTGGTACGCGGTACTTTATATACGCCTTATTCGACTGCATTACGAATGGGACGCTTTGGCTACCAGAATTCAGCGCAGAAACAGCTGGGTATTCACTACAATAATCTGCAGGATTATCTGGAAGGTCTGCAAAAAGCGGTCAGAACACCGTACAAACAGTTTACCCGTCTGGGTCTGGATGATGCCAATGGTCAGCCAATTCAGATCAATGACCATGTGCTACAGATTGAAAATGAATACTACAGTCTGGTGCGTCCAAAGCAGGTACCTAAAGAAGGTGAAACTCCATCGCAAGCCTTGCAAAATCGCGGGATCGGCTATGTTGAGCTGCGTGCTGTAGATGTCAATCCGTATAGCGCGATCGGGATCAATGAAGATACTGCCGGCTTCCTGGAAGTAGTGGCACTGTACTGCTTATTGCAAGACAGCCCGGCATTGCTGGATGCCGAACAGGAAATCATTGACCAGAATCAGGCTGAAGTGGTCAATCGTGGCCGCGCCTATAACGCTGCGATTATGGAAAATGGCCAGCGTTATATGATTGAAGACTGGTGTAATCTGCATTTGCAACGTATGCAGCCACTGGCTCAATTGCTCGATCAGGCTTATGAAACTGATCTATATAGCAATGCTATGCAAGCCATGCAGATCCGTGTCGATGAAGTTGATGCGACCTTGTCAGCCCTGATTGTCGGAGATATTCGTAGCCACAGCAGCATGTGGCAGTTTGGTCAGCATTTGGCCCATCAGCATAGCAATCTCTATGAATCACATCGATTAAGCAAAGAAACACTTAAATATTTCAATGAATTGTCACAAAAGTCATTGCAGCAACAACAGCAGCTCGAGCAAGATAACACGATCAGTTTTACTGAATATTTAGCCCAATATCGATAATAAATAAGAGGATTAACCATGCAATGGGGTTATCGCTTCGTGAGTGGTGTGTTGTTTTTGGCATCTGTTGCCGGGATGGCATTTGCTTTATATCTTGAGCATGGACAGGGCCTGAACCCTTGCCCATTGTGTGTGTTTCAACGAATCGGATTGATCGGACTAGGGATTATTTCCCTGATTGCCTTGCTGCATAATCCGAAATCCAATGCCATGAAGCGTGGTTATGCTTTCTTAGGCTCGCTGAGTATCTTATGGTCAGTCGGTGTCGCTGCACGGCATGTCTGGCTACAGAACCTGCCCCCAGATCAAGTGCCGAGCTGTGGCCCAGGTCTGGATTACTGGCTGGAAACTTTGCCGATGAAATCGGTATTACAGCAGGTATTAAACGGTTCAGGTGAATGTGCCGCAATTGACTGGACGTTCCTGGGGCAATCTTTACCGGTCTGGTCATTGGTGTTCTTTAGTATTTTATTGCTGATCAGCCTGTGGCAGTTATTTCGCAAATATCAGACTGCGCCCGTCAAACGTCTAAGAGATAAATACTGATTTTCAAAATTGGAATCAAAAAAGCCAGTCTACAGACTGGCTTTTTTTTATCACTCTCTTAGAGGCGAACCAAATTTTTTACCTTCAATCAGGTTAGGGCAATGCCTTCAATACTGTCCAGATCGGTCACGTATTCATGAATTTGCGTATAGGTTTCATCTTCCACACTTGGATAGAACCAGCGCACAATCTGTTCGGCCACCAGTGGATGATACTGAATTTCAAAATGATTCAGTCCATAGAAAATCGCCTTATGTGCGTCGGGTACTTTCAGATCAAAACGCGGATGGGGATGTTCGCCCAAGGCACTTTTGACACTGACCAGATAATCACCGATCACATTAAGCGTTTTGTTGGTATGGTGTTCAAACTCGATCGTACCTGCCACCAGATAGGCATCAATATGCGCAGGAATCGGTGCCGGTTTACGGTTGTCGTCCATAAAGCCAATCCGTACCGGATTATGTTCCCAGTCATCATCCCGGACGCTGCCATGACGTAAGTCTAGAATTCCGTTACTGCGAATATTCACCACATGTCCCACAATTTTCACTAAAGGAAAATGTCCGAGCTTTTCCTGCAAACTAAAACCAAAACGTTCCAGTACCGCACCATGATGCGGTGAGCCCAGACAGACCAGATTTTCTACCATCGGAATCCAGTCATAAACATTTTGTTTGCCATAGAACAAGGCGCTGCGTGACACCAGACCGCCCATACTGTGTCCGATCAGATCAATACTGGTAATTCCTGGATTACGTTTGACCAGATCCTGCAAGGCATTGGCCAGACTGCGGCCATTGGCTGAAATGCGGCGTCCGGTATTGTAGTTCAGGTACAGCATGGTGTTATGGTCACGCTGAGCCAGTAATTTTTCCCCAATACCTGGGTATTTACGAGTTGACCAGTCCAGATGGTTCATGCACAGACCATGCACAAATAGGGTAATGCGTCCGGTTAGCTCACCTTGTTGCAGAGAACCATAATGATCGTAAATGAGCATCGGCAGGGCGAGAGGATTCTGATATTTCAGCAGATAATCGCCAATAATCCCGTTCAGGGCACTGACCATAAAATGCATGGTCGGGGTCAGAGGTTTATTATGTAATTTTGGAAATCTTTCAATAATACGGCGCAGTCCAGGCGCAATCAGAGTATTGCCATAATGAAAGATCATGTCATAAGACATTTGATACAGACGTACGATATAAGGAATATTCTGGAAAGTTTTGGAATTTTTTTCACTCAGCCCGAATACGCTCATTAAAATTTCACGCTGAATCGATTTAATCAGCTCCTGTACTACATCACTAAAGCGCATGGTGACCAATTGTGCCAGGCCTTCCAGGACATCTGCCTGGCTAAGCGGAGTTCGGTCCCATCGACAATAGGTTTCATGCAATGGCGTTAAACTTGGCATTTGATCCTATCCTTTATATGAGCCGTAGACATCTTTCTTTTTTGAGCACTTCGCGGTATAAATTCTTTTTTTCAGTATTCTTGATTCTCAATTTATTCGGAATACTCTTAAAATAGCGAGAATTGCATAACATTAAAGGCTTTTTTGTCAGACAATTTAAGCAATTAAGTGGTTATAAAATGAAGTGTATTTCACACTTTTAAATTAAATTTTGACATTTTGTTTGTTTTTTATTGATTGCCGATGAATATCATTTACCTGCATGGGTTCAAGAGTAGTAGCAGCTCAATTAAAGGCCAGTTATTGGAACAATACTGTGCAAAGTACCCGGATATTCAGGTGCATTTACCCGATTTGAACATGCCGCCCATAGCTGCAATTCAGAAGATTTCTAAATTGATCCAGTCGATGGATCAGGTAGCATTAGTCGGCAGTAGCTTGGGGGGATTTTATGCGACATATCTGGTCGCTCAAGCGCATGTGCCGGCTGTACTGATCAATCCGGCAATGCGACCATGGCAGCTGTTTCGTGAACTGTTTGATGATGAATTGCCCCTGCAGGTTCATCCGAACTGGTGCCTGAATGACACAGATCTTGGTCAGCTCGAAGCCATGGCGCTACCAACTGCACAAGATGCAGACAAAATGTTAGTGCTGTTACAACAAGGCGATGAAGTTTTGGATTATCGTGAAGCACATCGCTATTATAGTTCAGCTCGTCCACCTGCACTGCTGATGACCGAGGCCAATGGCAGCCATGGCATGGATGATTTTGCGGAGAAAATTCCGCTGCTCTTACAGTTTTTATCCGACTGCATAAAAAAGGAAACCGAATAACGTGTCTCAATATACGGCTCAATCTCTTGAAGTTTTATCTGGTCTAGATCCGGTCCGTCGTCGTCCGGGCATGTATACCGATACCTCTCGTCCAAACCACTTGGCGCAGGAAGTGATTGATAACGCGGTCGATGAGGCACTGGCGGGACATGCCAATAAAGTCACGGTCACGGTGTATAAGGATGGTTCATTATCTGTTGAAGACAATGGCCGTGGTATGCCCGTCGATATTCATCCGGAATATGGTCAGAGCGGGATTGAAATTATCCTGACCAAACTGCATGCCGGTGGTAAGTTCAGTACTGATAACTATCAATTTTCTGGCGGTCTGCACGGGGTGGGGATTTCCGTAGTGAATGCGCTTTCTAGCCGCGTAGAAGTTGAGGTTCAGCGTCATGGCAACCTGTATAAAATGGCCTTTGAAAATGGCGAACCGACTGCACCGCTAGAAGTGCTAGAAGGCAAGGCACCGAAACGTGCCACAGGGACAACTGTTCATTTCTGGCCAGAAACCAAATATTTTGATTCTCCAAAATTCGCGCTTAAAGCCTTAAAACATAACTTAAAAGCCAAAGCGGTATTGGCTGCTGGTCTGCAAATTAACTATATCGACCAGATCAATGATGAAAAGATCACCTGGCAGTTTGAAAATGGTCTGGTTGACTATTTGATGGACGAGCTGGAAGACCGTGAAATCATTCCGGCTCCTGCTTTTGTGGCGACAGGTGATGCTGAGCGTGCCAGTGCAGAATTTGCCATCTGCTGGAACGTGGAAGGTGGAGAAAGTATTCAGGAATCCTACGTCAACCTGATTCCAACCGCACAAGGCGGTACTCACGTGAATGGCTTACGTTCAGGTGTGACCGATGCCATGCGTGAGTTCTGTGAGCTGCGTAACCTGTTGCCACGGAATATGAAACTGTCTGCAGAAGATGTCTGGGATGGGGTGAACTATATCCTGTCACTGAAATTCCAGGAGCCACAATTCTCTGGTCAGACCAAGGAACGTTTATCTAGTCGTGAAGCCTCAGGCATTGTGCAGAATATTGCCAAAGATGCGTTTGCGCTATGGTTAAACCAGAATTCAGACATCGCTATGCAACTGGCAGAAATGGCGATTTCTAAAGCGGGTCGCCGTCTGAAAGCGGCCAAAAAAGTTGAACGTAAGAAGATTGTCGCTGGTCCGACTTTACCTGGGAAACTGTCAGATTGTGTGGGACATGATCTGGATCAGTCTGAACTGTTTATTGTGGAAGGGGACTCTGCAGGTGGCTCGGCCAAGCAGGCACGTGACAAGAATTTCCAGGCGATCATGCCGATTCGCGGGAAAATTTTAAATACCTGGGAAGTCTCTTCGGATGAAGTGCTGGCCTCTCAGGAAGTGCATAACATTGCAATCGCGATTGGGGTCGATCCAGGTTCAGATGACCTGTCTGAACTGCGTTATGGCAAGATCTGTATTCTTGCCGATGCCGACTCGGATGGCTTGCATATCGCGACTTTGTTATGTGCGCTGTTTGTAAAACACTTCCCGATTCTGGTCGAAGAAGGGCATCTGTTTGTGGCAATGCCACCCCTATTCCGTATCGATGATGCTAAAGATGTGCACTATGCGCTGGATGAAGATGAACTGGAAGGCATCCTGAAAAAATGTAAAACCAAGAACCCGCAGATCACCCGATTCAAAGGTTTAGGTGAGATGAATGCCAGCCAGCTTCGCGAAACGACTTTGGATCCTAATACTCGCCGTCTGGTACAACTGGATCTGGATGATGTGCACCTGACTTCAGGCTTACTGGATAAACTTCTGGCCAAAAAACGCGCCAGTGACCGTAAAGACTGGTTGGAACAGAAAGGTAATCTGGCAGATATCGTTGTTTAAAATGATTTGCTGCTAATACCTATTAAAAAGCCCGTAATCACGGGCTTTTTTAACAACTCAATTTAAGACTCAACTTTTAAATAGTGTCCATCTGCATAGACATTATGTCCAAAGCCACAACCTGAACTGCCATTGTCCTGTTTTAAAATCACCTGTTGTCCCTGTTTAGGATCAAAAGCAAAATTGAGATTAATTTTGCAGTCATCTGATCGGTAGGTCGTTTGGGTTTTATTAAGAGGCATTGTGGTTTCAAATTCACCTATATTTGGACCATAAATCATGCTATTTAGTCCCATATATAAGCCATTAAAATGAATCTGATAAGAATTTTTAATCCGTTTGACTTGAATGGTATTCCAGTGACCGAAGCCAGCATGCCGTATATAAATGCCTGCCAAGTTTTGAGTTTTTTGCGGAGGAGGAAGCTGTTTTAAATTAAATTGACTGCTTTTGGCCTGAGGAAAGACTGAAAACCAGGCCCGTGCCCATTGTGGCTTTCCTGATTTAAAATAGCTTAAGCCAACATTATTAAAAGCAGTGGTAATGGCATTCTCGGAAAAAGATACACCGCTATTTTCACTATGCATTGCACAAAAGGCAGACCAGGAAGCTTGCTGTTGAAATTGTCCTAGCGCATTTTGATACTGTTTCTGATCATAAAATTTTCTTCCCGAGTTGGCATAGCTTTTCACCTTGGCACATTCGGATCGGAGTTCAGTTTCAAAGTCTGAATTGGCGAAACTAAAACTACTCAGGGAGAGAATACTGATAAAGATAAGCCATTTATTCATAATTTTACTCAACTGACATTATTCTGGTTTTAATAGAAAATTTTATCTATCAGTAATTTTTCTAACAGATTATTGATCCAATTAGATTAAGTTTTACATAAAAAATAAAATATTTTGGTTTAATTCAGGTTGAGTTGCATCAATACCAGATCGCGCCATTGTCCAAATTTCTGTCCAACTTCCGGCATATAACCGGTTTGTTTAAAACCTAATTTCTCATGTAAGGCAATTGATGCATGATTTTCATGGTCAATGGCACCGACCATGACATGGATAGCATTTTGCCGCGCATGTTCAATCAGCTTGAGCATCAAAGCTTTACCCAGACCTTGCCCAATAAAGTCTGCATGAATAAAGACAGAATGTTCAACAGTGTGTTTAAAGCCCTGAATGGGTCGAAATATAGAATAATCCGCATAACCTGCAATTTGCCTGGATGCTGAATGCTCAGCTACTAATAAAGGAAATTGCTGAGCATTTAATTCATTCAGCATGTTCTGAAAATCCTGGATCGTTTTTGGCGTGCTATTCCAGGTTGAGGTTCCGTATAAGATTTCAGCATTGTAGATCGGGAGTAGATGTTCCAAATCTTGAATTTGAGCAGGACGAATAACAAAGCTCATAAGCAGATGCCAAAAAAGAAAGAGAATATCTAACCATAACCTGAATTTAGGCAATAAAAAAGCAGAACCGAAGTCCTGCTTTATTCATTCTAAAAACTTAGAAGTGGTATTTAACCAATGCGCTGACATCGTGTTGATCAACGTCAGTACCGAATTTGTTATTCCAAACAGAATGTTCAATACCAAGGTAAAGTTTAGTCTCAGGAGAGATATGCTTACCAACGTTCCATTTATATTGTGAAGTCCAGTTCAATTCGCTTTTGTGATCAGGACCTTCAGCGGTTGACCAGTCCAGGAAAGCATCTGCCAGGAACTCTTCGCCACCAATTTTAAATGGAACTGCATAAGTGATCGTCATTTGATAATCGTCTTTTTGCAGGTCATTGTCAGCTTTGTAGAAGTTAATATTCGCATAGCTAGTATATGGAATATCAAGTGCAAAACCGATCCCGTATAGGTAGTTATTAAAGTCACTCGCACCGCTATTGCCTTCCCAAGTAGTCGCAATAAGCACGTCTTTAATTGGGCCAAGCTCAAGCTTTTGACCAGTGACTGCACCTAAACTTAAACGCGGTGCAACTTCGAAGTAAGTTTCATTACCGAAGTCATTATTGGTACGGTCAGCAAAGGCAAAGATATCACCATATTTTAAACCAGCTGCATATTCAGCAGTAATGGTTGATTGATCAATTTTTTCATTACCAGCTGCAAATGGTGCTTTATAGTTTTCACCATATAAAGCTGACAGACTAAAATCCTGCCAAACTGCTGCCTGAGTGAAAGCTGCTGTTGAAGCCAATGCACAAAGTGCCGCGATTTGTGTAAATTTCATTTAAATATCTCCCCCGAGAAAGCAGCTTAAGGATACTACAGATTAATAAGTAAAAATAAAGTCAAAATTGATCACTGACAGAAATATTTCATCGTCCTGAGCTGATGATAATTTGAGATATTGGGAGAAGAAGGTTTATAGGATATTTGAAGCGAGTTAAGTTTTTATATTTAAATTAATTTTAAGAATTGAGACTCAATTTTGAAGCTGATTAAAGTAATTACATAGATCTTTTATGAACAGGGCAAAGACTGCTTTAATTTTGGGAAGGTCATGTGAATAGTATTTCGATTGTTCCAAATCTGGAAGGTCAATCACGATCCGGTAAGCAGTTGTCACGATCGGTTGTCCTTTTGCTAAAAAAATCAAAATATCACTTGCATATTTTCAAGAGAGGACCGATATTCGAAGTATAGGAACACGGTTCTGCAGACTCAAAAATGTGTTCATCATTCAATCTGGAGGGTTTTATCCAAAGCGATTTGAAGATTTGAAATGCAATATAAAACAGCAAGCTATACACGTGCCAAGATAAAAATTCTGCACTAAAAAGTTAAAATGATTTGAGGATGGTATTTTATGAACATTGAACTCCGTACCGATAAAAACATTCGCAATAGTGATCGTCTAATTACTTACGTTCGTACCGAATTAAATCAGGAATTTCAGCGCCACAGTGAGCGTATTACCCATTTCTCAGTGCATCTTAGCGATGAAAATGCCGCCAAAGGAGGCGATGATGATATTCGCTGCATGATCGAAGCACGTCCTGCCGGCTTGAAGCCAATTGTCGTGAATCATCATGGTCATAATGTTGATACTGCCATTCATGGTGCCATCGACCGTTTAAAACGCAGTCTGGAACATGTGATTGAGAAAAAAGATAACGTACGTAGCACTCCGCTAAAACTTGCGGAAGAAGATACAGGTACAGATCTAGAACAATAAATAATTCGCAGATGAAAAAGGCCCTACGGGGCTTTTTTCAATTTTAGATAAAATAAACGAATGAGAACAAAACAAATCCCGCTTTATTCGGCATAATAGTGAAAAACGAATTTAAAGTGAGCTCCATCATGTTAACTGCGCAACAACAGCTTTTTGTGCAAGCACTCGAAGAACTCAATCTGGGTCAGGTCAAACAGCTTTTGGCAGATGGACTTAACCCGAATTTTATTGATCTGGAAAAAGGCCCAGTTATTTCCATCTGGTCAGATGGCCTGTTCAAATGGTGGGAAGAAGTGTGTGAAGCTTATGAAGCGGGCAGTCCCTTAACTGCTGAAGAAAAACAGCAACGTCTGGATGTACATTTACAGATTCTGGAAGCGCTGATCCAGGCCAAAGTCAATTTGCATCTTTGGGATGCTGAAGAAGTTTATGGCCCGCTTTGGGATGCGGCCAGTGCAGCCTGTGTACCTGCAGTGCAGCGCCTATTAGAAGAAAAAGTCAATCCGAACAGCAAGGATGAAGAAGGATTAACCATTCTGTCATCGATTAGTGATTTATTCTTTGATTGTGATTTTGATGAAATTAACTGGGCAGAAGCACTGGAAGAAGAAAAACAAACCCTAGAATTATTGCGTAGTCATGGCGCAAAAATGACCAAGGAATTACATTAAATTTTAAGAAAGAGCTCCAACAAGATGAAGACAACTTTAAGAATATTGGGTTTGATGGCACTGACGGGTGTCAGTGCACAGCTTTGTGCTGCAGTTGAATTTGACCGACCAGGTGAAGGTTTGGGTACCAGTACCGTACCAGTGGGTCAGTTAGCTTGGGAACAGGGTTTACCGAGTTTCTCTTATAGCGAAGCGACTGTGGATGGAAGCAAGCTGAAACAAACCACTTTAAATGCCGACGTCTTGTTGCGTACCGGTTTGACTGATGATCTGGAATTACGTTTAGGCTGGGCTGGTCCGGCCTGGTCACAAACCAAGTTCAATGGTCAGACTGAAGAGGATGATGGTTTAGGCGATGTCAGTATTGGCCTGAAAAAAGCCATTGATCTGGATGATGAAAAACTCAGTATGGCGCTGATGGCTGAAGCTATTATTGCCACAGGTAATGCTAATTTTAGTAATGAAGAAGATATTTATAGCCTGAGCTCAGCAGTTGCTTATCAATATAATGATTTGGTGAATACTGCACTGACCATGCGTTATGAATGGCAGGATAGCAACTGGGCAATTACTGCGATTCCAGCTTTAGGCTATCAGATTACTGAGCGCTGGTCAGGTTATTCGGAACTGATTTATCGTAAAGCCGAAAGTCAGGATAATGAATATGCGCTAGGCACTGGTGTCATGTATGCATTGAATGATCAGGTACAACTTGATGCCAGTATCGGGGTGGATCTGGAAGGCCAGAATAAAGGTTACTTCTCAGGCTTGGGCGTATCGTTCCTATTCTAAGCTGCTCTTATTTCGATATGACCAAAGCACTTCAGTTTAAGATCGGGAGAAAAGTATTTTCTCCAGTCTTATTGGGCACAGTGTTGCTTAGCAATATTGCTCAGGCAGAAGCGCCCTTATTGTCGCCTGAGCAGGCTTTTCCTCTGAGTATTAGTTCAGTCACTCAGCAACAGGCTGAACTTAGCTGGGAAATTCCGCAAAACTATTATCTTTATCAGCATAAGGTAGAGCTAAAGCAGGGAAGTCAGCCGATGACCTTGCAATTGCCACCTGCTGAAGATCTATATGATGAAAACTATGGTCATACCCAGGTTTATTATCAGCAATTAAAAGTTCAGATTCCGATACAGGCGGGTCAAACTTATCAGGTTAGCTGGCAAGGCTGTGCCAAAGACCGGCTTTGTTACCCACCCCAAACCATTAAATTCAAGACTGACCTATCTGGTCTGGTGCAATATGAATCTACTGGCTCGGGTAATAAACGGTTACTGGATCTAAGTACCTCCTCCTCACAGCACAACCGAATTCTGGAAAATTCTGCTGATGATCTAGAATCAGGAAATACAGACAGTAAAATCGTTGAAGTCATTTCTACACGATCCAACAGCGACTCGGCACAAGACCAGCAATGGTCTACACGTCTGGCTGAAAGTTCGCTGGCTTATGGATTGCTGTTATTTTTCGGCTTGGGCATTTTGCTGGCATTTACGCCATGCTCTTTGCCGATGCTGCCAATTCTGACTTCATTAATTGTTCGTGATAGCAAAGGCATCAAGGCCTGGATGATTGCCCTAAGCTTTGTAAGCAGTATGGCCGCAGTCTATGCGGTATTAGGCTTGATCGCGTCTTCAGCCGGACTCAACTTTCAGCGCTGGTTACAGCAACCTGCCACCCTGATGGCATTTAGTGCATTATTTGTGGTATTTGCCCTCAACCTGTTTGGCCTGTTTGAAATTAAAATGCCACAGCGTCTGACGCAACGTCTGGACCGGGTTCAGGCGATGCAGCAAGGGGGAACTCTGGTTAGCGCTGCGATCATGGGATCTGTTTCTGCCTTGCTGGTTGGGCCTTGTATGACGGCACCATTAGCCGGTGCTTTATTATTTATTTCCCAGACTCAGAACCAGTGGCAAGGCGCAGTGCTGTTGTTTACGTTGGGTTTCGGTATGGGCACCCCGTTACTGCTGGCCAGTATTATGGGGGCACGTATTCTACCTCGAGCCGGGCACTGGATGAATCAGGTGAAAGTGCTCTTTGCTTTCATTATGCTAGCTTTGGCCTTGTATTTTATTCGTCCGCTGATTTCAGAAGCGGCATTGCAGTGGCTGTCGCTAGGGCTGGGCTTAAGCTTTGTTGTTTATGTTCTGGCACGATTATTCTGGAAAAATACCGGACTGCGCTGGCTCTATATCATCTGTTTGGCTATTGCAGTGCCTTATATTACATATAGTCAGTATCAGCATAGTCAGCGTTTTTTTGTTGAAACTGCCCAACAACAGGCGAGTTGGCATATAGCAAAAACGGCCACTGAATTTGAACAGTTATTGGCTACAGTACCGCAAGGGCAGAAGGTCATTATTGATGTCTATGCTGATTGGTGTGTGGCCTGTCAGCCGATTGAACATAAAGTATTAAAGGCAGCTGCTGTCCAGCAGGCCTTAGCTCCTTATTTTCTGATCAAGCTTGATCTTAGTCAGTATGATGCTACGCATCAGGCTTTGCTTAACCGATGGGAAATTCTGGGACCACCGACTTATTTATTTCTCGATACTCAGCAGCAGGAGATTCGCAGCTTACGTTTGACAGGTGCATTTAGTGAAGCAGAGTTATTGGCACAGCTACAGCGTTTAGAGCAGCTCTAGCATTCACTTTAAGGCTTTTCTGGTACATGCTTTAAAGTGAATAAGGCCGATAAAAATATCAGGCTGGTTGAACTTTCAAAGGTTCCAGATAAGATTTCACCTGATTCCGTCCACTAGCTTTGGCCTGATAAAGGGCTTGATCGGCCTGGCTTAAAAGTTGTTGCGGGCGTAATTCAGGTTTTGAAATAGCAATGCCAAAGCTGGCCGTCACTGGGATCAATTGTCCTTCATCACTAAAAATCTGTAGTTGCTGGATCGCGCTTCGGCAACGCTCTGCAACCTGCTGAGCTTTTTCCAGGCTGGAATTATTCAGGACCAGAATAAATTCTTCACCACCGAACCGTCCGACGACATCACTCTCACGCAATTGCTGGTTCAGTACCGCACTGACTTGTACCAGTGTTTCATCGCCCTTGTGATGTCCATAGTAATCATTAATCTTTTTGAAATGATCCAGATCCAGCAGCACCAGGGCATAGTTAAAAGTTGCAGTACTATTTAACTGATCCAGACATTGATTAATGCTACGGCGGTTAAACAGATTGGTCAGAGGATCGATCTGGCTGAGATGGTTAATCAGCTGTTCGCGATAACGCCATTGACTGAGTAAAATCTCAAATAAAATCATGCAGACAGCAAGAATTGGCAGGATAAAATACAGCATTGATAATAGCCAGAAGCTATTATGGAAAAACTGATCCTGAATATTGAAGAGTGGCGAATAAGGCAGTTGCTGGGTAAAGCTTAGATAGGCACAAGTCACCAGAAACAGGGAGGCGGGAATCAGCATGCTATAGACCAGTCTCCGGTGAAACAGGACCAGTCCTACCGTCATCAGGCAAACATAGGCAATCGTGGCTACCGGGCTGATCACGCCCACGATATAGGCGTCGCGACATAAGGAAACGACGAAGATACCCACTGCCAGATAAGGAAAATATCGTTCTATCAGTGCATTGCCCTGAAATTTATAACAGGGATAAATCAGAAGAACCAGCGCCAGTAAAAACAGGCCATTCATGTGAACCTGTGAACGAACGACGTCAATATGGACATGCTGCCAGTATTGCGGATGTGACAGGACAAACAGATCCCAACTTAACCAGCTAATATGTATGCCACAGCCCAGTGCCAGCATCAGGATACACTTTTTCAAAATCCCCCAGTTCATCACTACTTCATCTTCGATCAGATATTTCTTGAGTCGATGATTCTGGAATTTTTGTAATACTGCTGACATTCGCTTCATACAACAGGTCTGACCTTTATTGTTATTGCTAAGTTTTTAAAAGATAGAAAAATATTGCTTTAATTATTTACAGAAATATAACATAAAATTAATTCATTGATAATCATTAATATTTATCAAAAATTAAAAAAAGGAGAAAAATTAAGCTGGAAATTTATTGTTCTAAATACGCAATGAAGTGTTTTATTTAAACCCATTATTTCATTATTTAAAATTTATTAAGCTATGTCCATTCCCGAACAATGAACGGACCAGATTAAGCAATGAAAATTTTACAGATTGATTCCAGTATTTTAGGCGATGCCTCTATTTCCCGTCAGTTGACTCAAGCTATTGTGGGACAGCTTCAACAGAAACATGGTGAGGCAGTTGAGCTTGAATATCTGGACTTGGCTGCACAGCCGATTCCACATTTAACTGCCGAAATTTTGATGGGTCAAAATCTTGAGCAGGCGGCTTTAGGTGAACAGATTTTACAGCAGTACTTACAGGCGGATATCGTGGTGGTTGGGGCTGCTATGTATAACTTTGGCCTACCTTCTACTTTAAAAGCCTGGATTGACCGCATTAGTGTGGCGGGACGTACCTTTAAATATACAGAAAATGGCCCAGTGGGTCTGGCAGGTGAAAAGAAAGTCTATATTGCCAGTAGCCGTGGGGGTATTTATGGCGAACAAAGCCCAGTCGATTTCCAGGAAGCTTTCCTGAAAACTGTATTTAACTTTACTGGTGTGACTGATGTACACGTGATTCGTGCTGAAGGCGTCAATATGGGCGATGCTGCGAAACAGCAGGCAATTGAAACTGCGATGACGCAAGTAAGCCTGATCTAAAAAGCGATAGATAATCACTAAACAGAAAAGGTCAGCAATCGCTGACCTTTTTTATGGCTTCTTTTAAATTTCTAGTCTTGATCTAGACGATGAGCAAATTCTGAAAGATCCGCTAGCGCTTGTCGAGCCTCTTCAAACCAGGCACTAAACATCTGAAAGTTATGCCACATCCCGGTATATAACTTGAATTCAACCTCGACACCAGCCTGTTCCGCTTTTTCCTTGAAGCGTGTGGCATCATCCAGCAGAATTTCTTTAGATCCCACCTGTATATGCATCGGTGGCAAACCACTGAGATCGGCAAAAAATGGGGAAATTTCCGGATCGCCACGATCCATTGTACTCGGTACATAATACTGAATCCCGGTTTTCAGGGTTTCAATCGACAGCAGGGCATCATGCTTTTGATTATAGCGTAGTGATTCACTGGTCAGGGTCAGATCAAGGAAAGGGGAAAGTAGAATCAGTCCACTCACCTGTGGCAGGCCTTCCTGCTGTAATTTGAGTGCCAACGCCAACGCCAGATTAGCGCCACACGAATCTCCGGACAGAACAATGTCCTTAGCCTGAATGCCCTGATCTAATAACAGGTTATAGACATCAAACACAGCTTCCAAAGGTTCAGGATAAGCAGATTCAGGTGCCAGAGGATAATCAATATGCAGTACCTGCATCTGGGTGCGAGCGGCAATCTGGGTCATAAAGGCACGATGGGTATTTAAGGAACCGAGATAAAAAGCACCACCATGAATATGGAAAATCAGCTGGCTGGATTCCTGCTGTGGTTTGATTTCCTCGGCATGTACACCTGCCAGCCGGAGCGAACGGATTTGTACGGACTTATCTTGCGGAAAAATCTTGCACATCTGCTCCAGTGCGACCCGTAAGGAGCTTGGAGGAAGATTGAACCGACTAGGCGCGCGGATGGTCGCTTTTAAAAGACTTTCTGTAATTAATTGTTTCGTCACGGGGCTCATCTTCATCTTCTTTCCATCTTTTTCTGCTTTTATTGATTATGTAGATTATTTACCAACAATATTTACAAGGTTACACTAAATAGTCACAGGTAAAAATTGCAAAAATGTTGTGACTTTTTAATACTACATCGGTCTATCTCAGACTAGGGAAATGAAGAAAAATGAAAAAAATTACGCTAATGTTAGGACTACTCGGCTTATCTGCGCTGGCCAATGCTGCAGATCCTTTAAATGGTACCGTTTGGAAAACGATTGACGACGAAACCAAACAACCAAAGGCTATAGTAAAATTTACTGAGCAAAAAAATGGGACATTATCTGCAAGCATCCAATCGGTATTAACACCGGGTGAAGAAAATGCTTGTACAAAATGTGAAGGTCCGTATCACAATAAATCGCTGAAAGGTTTAACGATTGTGAAAGGCCTGAAAAATACAGGCGGAACCAGCTATGACAGTGGTTCGATCCTAGATCCAAAATCTGGTAAAACTTATAAGCTGAAAGGCAACCTGACAGATGGTGGCAAGAAGCTTGAGCTGCGCGGTTATATCGGCGTGTCTGCTTTAGGTCGTAACCAAACCTGGATTCGTGCCAAATAATAGATCATGACCGTTCTCTAAAAACTACCATAAAAAAGCCTGACAGAAGTCAGGCTTTTTTTATTCTTCCAGATCATCTGGGATGATTAGTCTTTTAGCTTTTGATAAGCGGCTTCGTCAAAACCAGCGATAAAACCAGTTGCAGTCTGTAATACCGGACGTTTGATCAGGCTGGTATGAGTAGTTAAGGCGGTAATCAGATTATCTTCACTGGCAAGGGCATTTTCCTGCTCTTCAATAGTAAGTTTACGCCAGGTGGTGCCTTTCTTATTCAGTACCACATCTTGACCTAAAGCATCTAGCCAGGTTTTAACCGTATCCGCGTCGATCCCCTGTTTTTTATAATCATGAAATTCGTAAGCCAGTCCCAATTCATTAAGTAAATCAAAAGCTTTTTTCATTGAATTGCAGTTTTTAATGCCATAAATCTTGAGCATGCTCGCTGTATCCCAAACAGTTTATTTATTGATGGCTTAGCTTAGCTGAATTTATGCCGATCGCCTATGTGCTTCCAAGAAGCTTGTTTTTAAGCAATATTTAAAAGACATGTCATTCGATTGACATCGTTTAAGAGCAGAATGGGTATTAAAAAGTAAATGGTAAAGTTTAAGAATAAGAAAAAAATGAAGGTACTGAAATGAGAAAACCCGCATCTAATCATCCTGATTATGCGGGTCTCAATACAACGTCCGTTGTCACATCCATGAAAAACAAGCTAAATCTGATAGTTTGTTTTATTTTCTTCCTACGGCGTCCTGTCCTTATAGTGTCATCCTGACATATCCCTGTGCCGTGTGAGTATCATGCGCTGTTAGGGTCTGAAGATAAACCTGAAAATACGTCATGTAGTGTAGGTAATAAACCTTAATTGAGTGAACGAATGTTCACTCAATCTTTCGGTCAGTTTTAGATTTTATAGTCAATAATCACGGGTGCATGGTCACTAAACCATTCATCTTTATAGACCCAGGCATTTACAGTACGGTCTTTCCAGTCCGGTGAGCAGGCCTGATAGTCAATCCGCCAGCCCACGTTCTTGGCGCGGGCTTGACCACGATTCGACCACCAGGAATATAGCTCGGCTTCTTTACGGACTTCGCGGAACGTATCGACATAACCCAGTTCATCATAGATATGATCCAACCATGCACGTTCATGCGGCAAGCAGCCCGATGCTTTCTGGTTACCGGACCAGTTTTTAATATCGATACGTTTATGCACGATATTGTAATCACCACAGACAATGATGGATTTGTCTTCATCGCGCCATTGTTTCAGGATCTTTTTATACTCTTCCAGAAAGTGATCTTTACGTGCCTGCGCTTCATCGCCCGAAGAACCTGAAGGTAAATACAGCGAACAGATATGTGCTGTTTTTTCTAGACCCAAGTCAAATTCTGCCGAGATAAAGCGACCTTGAGAATCGGCCAGTTCAAAACCCAAACCATCGGTAATGGAAACAAATGGCAGACGGCTGTAAATCGCTGTACCCGCGTAACCTGGACGCTCGGCAGGGAACAGGTGGGTATACCAGCCTTCAGGCTTAAATTTATCAGTCCACTGCGCATGGGTGATCCGGCTTTCCTGCATGCAGATCACATCGGCATCAGACTGTTCGATCCACTCTAGCAAGCCCTTGCTGACAGAGGAACGTAAACCGTTGACATTAATTGAAACGACACGAAGAATTTTTTGATCACCTGGATAGCTACTCTTTGGTATCATGCGCAAGTCTTACCCTTAATTAATGGATTTAGGAGCACCTCATGTCAACGCCAGCTCAGTTTAACCCGCAAGCTTTTATCGAACTCGCATTATCACGTGGTGTGCTTAAATTTGGTGAGTTTACTTTAAAATCAGGACGTGTGAGTCCTTATTTTTTTAATGCTGGCTTGCTCAATGATGGTGAAGCCTTGTCACTACTGGCTTCTGGCTATGCTGCAAAATTAACTGAATGTGACAATGTTGAAGTGATTTTTGGACCAGCATACAAAGGCATTCCTTTTGTAGCAGCTACAGCAGTGGCACTATCACAAAATCATGGCGTCAGCGTGCCATGGGGCTTTAACCGTAAAGAAGCCAAAGATCACGGTGAAGGTGGTGTGCTGGTCGGTGCTTCAGTGGAAGGGAAAAAAGTCTGGATCATTGATGATGTGATTACAGCCGGTACTGCCATTCGTGAAGTAGTCACCATCCTGAAAAATGCCGGTGCGCAAATTGCAGGTGTACTGGTTGCTCTTGACCGTCAGGAAAAAGGCCAAGGTGAATTATCTGCTATTCAGGAAGTACAAAAAGAGCTGGAAATTCCAGTACATGCACTGATTACTATGAAAGATTTAATGAATTACCTAGATGCAAAAGGCGATAGCGAAGCATTGGCGAAAATGGAAGCTTATCGTGTGAAATACGGAATCTAAAATCCAATTCACCACATGAAGATGTATAAGCCCTAGTAATCTAGGGCTTTACTTTTTATGGGAAGAAAGATTCTGTTCAGGCGACTGTATTTAAAAGAAATATAAATAATAAGATAGAAATTCTGATCTGGATAAACTTTAAATTTGATAAGTTATATTATCTTCTTCAAAATTAAATTTTATATAAATATTCTTCTCAATATATAAATCTTGGTCAAAATTATTTTATCTAAAAAGAACAATATTTTTAAAAGAAACTCATTAAAGCATGAATTAAACCTCATAAAGTCTCTTTACAAATAAAATGAATAAGATAGTTATGGTCATTGTTTACAAATTGTAATCCGCCTATATTAAAATAAACATTAAGTAATTAATTATAAGAATTTCATAATTTTAATTGATTTAAAATAAGAGTACTAGGAATGGATTATTGGAACAGTGTTTTATTTATATCGATTATAACGGTGGTAGGTTTGGCCATTATTGTCATGCTGGTGGGCTACAAGATATGGAAAAACCTGGTGGTGACTTTACTGATCTCTACAACAATCGGCTTTCTGATCATATGTACTATTAACTTTATCTTTGGTGAAAATCTGAATTTGCCCTGGATTCCTGATCAGAGCTGGCATCATAAAATTACCTTGGAAATTGCCCTAATGAGCTTACTGATTGGCGGAGTCAGTACCTTTATTATTATGCTGGGAACCATGATTTCAAAAAATAATCGTTAAATCATAAAATTAAGTGCATTTATCAAAAAATATAATACCTTTATAAGCAAGGTATTATTATTTTTATTCAGGTTTTTTAATCAATTTTATAAAGAAGACAAAATACTTAGGGTGAGTATATATACTATGTTGATTTAAAAGATATTAATCCTCATGTATTTCACATTTTTTGCAGTCCAATAAGACGCCTAGTTTTTCTTTGCGGCCTTGTTCAGTCATGACCCAGGGACGGTTTTGCCAAGGGGGATTATGCCGCATATGCTGACCATGGCCACAGGCCAGTTCAGCGACCCAATGATTTTCTTCATCCAGATGAAAGCCGACAATTGCCTGCTGCATGATAAGTGCTCTTGTTGATTAAAGTATTTAAGCATTTATACAAAATTAGTCATGCAAAATCACCATAAACAAAAGAAACTGCACAGGCTATACTCCTTGCTAATGTATTTTTAAGAAAGAGCACAGAGACATGCGCGTACTTGTTGTGATGGATCCCATCGAAAATGTAAACCTGAAAAAAGATTCAACCATGGCCATGTTATGGGCAGCTGCACGCCGTGGACATGAACTCGGTTATGCATTACAGCAAGATTTATATATCGACCAAGGTAAGGCCTTTGGTCTGATCTCGCCTTTGCAGGTATTTGAAGACTATAACCATTACTACGAACTGGGTGAAAAGAAAAAAGAGTCGATTGCGGCTTATGACGTGGTGCTGATGCGTAAAGATCCGCCATTCGATATGAACTTTGTTTATACCACTTATATTCTGGAACAGGCAGAACGTGAAGGGGCATGGATTATCAACAAACCGCAAAGCCTGCGCGACTGCAATGAAAAGCTGTTTGCTACTCAGTTCCCGCACCTGCAAGTTCCGACTTTGGTAACGTCGCAACAAAGCCTGATCCGTGAATTTTTAAAAGAGCATGTTGATGTGATTGTAAAACCATTGGATGGTATGGGCGGCACCGGAATTTTCCGTCTCTATCAGGATGGTATCAATATTGGCTCAACCATTGAGATTCTGACCAACAATGGTAACCAGCCGATTATGGCACAGCGTTATATTCCTGAAATTGTAGAAGGGGATAAGCGTATCCTGATGATCAATGGCGAACCAGTACCGTATTGTCTGGCCCGTATTCCGCAAAATGGTGAAGTGCGTGGCAATCTGGCAGCAGGTGGTTTAGGTCAAGCACGTCCATTAACTGAGAATGATAGAGCCATTGCAGCGCAAGTGGGGTCTTATCTCAGAGAAAAAGGTTTGGTATTTGTCGGTCTGGATGTGATTGGCAATTATGTCACTGAAATTAACGTCACCAGTCCAACCTGTATCCGTGAAATTGATACTCAGTTTGGTACCTCCATTGCAGATGACCTGTTTGATGTACTGGAAGCCGGTCTGGGTCAAGCCTAAGCTTTCAATAATAAAAAAGAGCCTCGTCTGAGGCTCTTTTTATTGGCCATAATGCTTGAATAAAAGCAGGGTCATTAAGATTCCTAATATAGAGAGGCTGGCGGTAACTGCCGCGATATAAGCCCAATTCTGTGTAGTCGAAACTAGTGCTGCGCTCAAAGGCGGCACAAAAAATTGAGCACAGGCTGAAAGCTGTAAAACCAGACCCACACTGGCTGCTGCGGCATTGGCACGCGGGGCATGCTGCAAAGTAATGGCAAAAACAGTGGTCGGGATAATTCCGCCAATCAGTGAAAACAGTACAGCACTTATAAACTGTAAGTCGAACATGAGCCATGAACTGGCTGCAAAAGCCAGAAAGCTGCTGCACAGCATGGCTGTAAATCCGGTACTGAATAGCGTCTTGGGTTTCCAGCCACGTTGTAACAACATACCTGCACCAAAAGTGCCGCCCAGATTGGCAAGTACCACGATTGAAACCAGAACGCCTGCAACTTTTAAATCAATACCATGTTCGACGTACATGCTGGGCAGGAACCCGGTCACGGTAATCCACTGACTGGTATAACAGGCAAAAATAATAGCTAAACACAGAATGGGTGGATGGGTAAGGGTAACTTTGACAATCTGCCAGAATGAAGTATTTGACGGTACTGGTTGAGGAATTGTGTTAGATGCAAATGCCATTGAATCTATTCGCAGGTATCGTTTAATGATGCCTGCAATAATCAAGCATAGACTGCCGAGAATAGCCCAAATATTCTGCCAGTTCAGGTATTCGAGTAAAACAGGAATACTAAAAACAGCAAGACTGACACCGACACCCATATAGGAACTCCAGAGTCCCATTTTAAAATTCAGTGTTTCAGGCCGACTGATCCGTTTTAAAATTGCAGGCGCGCACAAGGAAATAGTTAAAAATCCAATCCCTTCGGTAAAGCGGAAGAAATATAAGGCTGTGGCATGCTGAATCCAAAGGCCAGCGATACTGCTCAGTCCTAAAATGATTAACGCCAAAATCATGCAGCGCTTTAAACCCACTTTTTCCGAAAAAGCACCAATACAAAGGGCGAATAGCATCCCGGCCCCTTGTACTAAAGATAGGGAAAACCCGGCTTGCGTAAAACTTAAGCCTAAATCCTGTTGCAGAATAGGAATAATAGCAGACAGTTTGCCGACATGCATGGCCGCCAGATAACCGGCTAAAATAATCCATAGATCACGAATTGATATTTTTGACATCTATAATGCTTGAGTCCAGTTAAGGAATAGGCGGATCAATTTGAAAAAAATTATATAGAGATAGGGATAACATAAAATTTTATTCAGATTTATATGATTTAGGCATAAGTTAATAGGATGAATTAAATGGAAAAATAGCCAGTAAATAGTGAAAAATGTATAGATTTAGGGAATGACTATAAAAAGATTAAATGAAAAATATTCAAAAATTATGCTTATATTTCACTTAAGTCTAAGGAAAAATGCAGACCTTATAATAAAACTAGTTTAAACTTCAAATTAGTATGAAAAAAACAATGAAACGCTTGTTGAAATAAGGTAAATAAACTTTCAAGGGCAAGCGTTTGTGATTACAATTGATGACTTAAATTAGACCTCCTGTTTCATTTTTTAATTGAAGAATTAGACCGTGACCGACGCTCAGCAAAAACAGCCTAAACATGTCATGATGATGGCCGCAGGTACGGGTGGACATGTGTTTCCAGCGTTAGCCGTTGCAAAAGATCTACAACAACAAGGAATTGAAGTGTCCTGGTTGGCAACACCAGCGGGCATGGAAAACCGATTATTAAAAAACCATAATATTCCAATTTATCAAATCGATATTCAAGGTGTGCGTGGCAATGGTTTTGTGCGTAAAGTCTTGGCCCCGTTTAAAATTTTAAAAGCCACTCTTAGTGCTATGAAGCATATGAAACAGCTCAAAGTCGAAGCTGTTGCAGGCTTTGGCGGTTATGTGGCAGGACCGGGTGGTCTGGCAGCGCGGATCCTGGGTATTCCTGTAATTATTCACGAGCAAAATGCAGTCGCGGGTTTTACCAATACCCAGTTGTCACGGGTCGCTAAAACGGTATGTCAGGCTTTTCCTGATACTTTCCCGGCACAAGATAAAGTAGTAACCACCGGTAATCCGGTACGTAAAGAAATTACAGAAATTTTAAATCCGTCCTGGCGTTATCAGGAGCGGGAAAAAGCTGGCCAGCCGCTACGAATTCTGATTGTTGGTGGTTCACTTGGGGCACAAGCCTTAAATGAACGTGTGCCGGAAGCCTTGAAACAGTTGAATGTGCCGTTAAATGTCTATCATCAGTGTGGTCAAAATCATGCTGAAGCAACGCGCGCACGTTATGCAGACAAACCCGCCTCCTTGCAGGTTGAAGTTCAGCCGTTTATTGAAGATATGGCTCAAGCTTATAGCGACGCCGATCTGGTCATTTGCCGTGCCGGTGCACTGACAGTTACTGAAATTGCAACTGCTGGTGTAGCTGCGATTTTTGTACCGCTACCAAGTGCGGTTGATGATCACCAAACTGCGAATGCCAAATTCCTGGCCAATCAGCAGGCAGCCAAAATCTGCCCGCAGGCTACTTTGACGCCAGACAGTTTAAAAACCTTATTAGAGCCGATGCTTGACCGTCAGGTATTGATGGAAATGGCGATCAAAGCACGCCGTCAGGCTCAACCCGATGCGACCCAGCATGTGGTCCGTTTAATTCAAGAATTGTAATCCGAGTAAATTATGTCTCCAGTAACCCCAGCAGACCAAGCAAAGAAATTAATTAAAGTCCCGGAAATGCGCCGGATCAAGCATATCCATTTTGTAGGGATTGGTGGTGCAGGGATGTGCGGGATCGCGGAAGTACTGAAAAACCAGGGGTATAAAGTTTCTGGTTCAGACATCAAGGCCTCTAAAACTACGGCTCAATTAGAAGAAAATGGTATCAAGGTCTATATCGGCCATGCAGCCAGCAATATTAAGGGTGCCAATGTCATCGTGGTATCTACCGCGATTGATAAGGAAAACCCGGAAATCAAGGCAGCTCTTGAAACCCGTACACCGGTAGTCCGTCGTGCAGAAATGCTGGGTGAGCTGATGCGTTACCGTCACGGGATCGCGGTTGCAGGCACTCACGGTAAAACCACAACCACCAGCCTGATCACCTGTATGCTGGCAGAAGAAAATCTGGATCCAACTTATGTGATCGGCGGTTTGCTGAACCGTACCGGTGTGAATGCCGCTTTGGGTGCAAGTCGTTATATCGTGGCAGAAGCCGATGAATCAGATGCCTCATTCCTGTATCTAGAACCAATGGCTGCCGTGGTGACCAATATCGATGCTGACCATATGGATACTTATGGCGGTAGTTTCGATGTTTTAAAAGATACCTTTATCCAGTTTCTGCAAAAACTGCCATTCTATGGTTTAGCGGTTGTGTGTGGTGACGATGCCAATATCCGTGAAATCATGCCACGTATTGGTCGTCCATTACTGACTTATGGTTTTAATGAAGATAATGACATTCGTGCCGTCGATGTCGTACAGGAAGGTATGCGCAGCCACTTTACCGTATTACGTAAAGATCGTGAGCCGCTACGCGTGACTGTGAATCAGCCGGGTCTGCACAATGTACTCAATGCCTTGGCTGCAATTGGGATTGCAACGGATGAAGGCGTATCCGATGCAGCTATTTGCCGTGCACTGGAAGGCTTCAGTGGTGTAGGTCGTCGCTTCCAGGTACAAGGTCAATTCGAACTTGAAGGCGGCGATGTGAAACTGGTCGATGACTATGGTCACCATCCAAAAGAAGTAGAAGCCACTATTAAAGCGGCTCGTGCCAGCCATCCAGATCGCCGTCTGGTGATGATGTTCCAGCCGCACCGTTTCAGCCGTACCCGTGACTGTTTTGATGACTTCGTAGAAGTGCTTTCACAAGTTGATCAGCTGCTCTTACTTGAAGTGTATCCGGCAGGGGAAAAGCCAATTGTAGGTGCAGATAGCCGCGCATTGGCACGTAGTATCCGTTTACGTGGGGAAGTTGAACCAATCCTGATTGATCCGGTTGAGGGGAACCTGAGCCAGGTGATGAAAAAGGTATTGCAAGCAAATGACTTGTTATTAACCCAAGGCGCAGGTAATGTTGGAGCAATCTCAATCGAACTTGCTCAAAATCATTTATATGTAAAGTAAAATAGTCATGTTATGACTGATTGAACAGATTCAAAAAGTTTAAGGATATAAACGTGTCAAATGCTTCAAAATTCGGAAAAGTTGCCGTATTGCTGGGTGGTAAATCTGCAGAGCGTGAGGTTTCGCTAGATAGTGGAACCGCCGTACTTGAGGCATTAATGCGTTCTGGGGTCAATGCAGAAGCGTTTGATCCACAAGAGCGTAGTGTTACCGAGCTGGTAAATTATGATCGTGCGTTTGTGGTATTGCATGGTCGTGGCGGTGAAGACGGTCAGATTCAGGGTGCGCTGGAATGGTTGAATATTCCATATACCGGTACAGGCGTACAGGGTTCTGCCATTGGTATGGATAAAGTCAAAACCAAACAGGTTTGGCAGGGTTCAGAATTACCTACTGCGCCATATCGTATCGTGACCAAGAACTCGAATGCGCAAGAAATTGTATCTGCTCTAGATTTGCCGCTGATTATTAAGCCTGTACACGAAGGTTCGAGTATTGGCATGAGTAAAGTTGAAAAAGTAGAAGACTTTGCTGATGCGATTGCCAAAGCCACTGAACATGATGCCGTGGTTATGGCAGAGAAATGGATCACAGGCCGTGAATTTACCATTGTAATTCTGAATGGTCAGGCCCTACCTGTCATTCGTCTGCAACCGCCAGAAGATGTGGCTTTCTATGACTATGAAGCTAAATATCAGCGTAATGATGTGGAATATGGCATTCCATGTGGCTTAAGCGAGTCTGAAGAGAAAGAATTGCAAGCCTTGGCTCTACGTGCCTTCCAGGCGGTGGGTGCAAGTGGCTGGGGCCGTATTGATGCAATGCAGGATGAACAGGGTAAGTTCTGGTTACTGGAAGTGAATACTGTTCCAGGTATGACCAGTCATTCTCTGGTACCAAAAGCGGCAGCAGCCGTCGGCTATAGTTTTGATGCGCTCTGTGTAGCGATTCTGGAACAAACATTAAACGGTGCGGCACACTAAGTTATGGCTCAACTCCCAGCAACCATGCGCCGTAAACGTGCTGCGATTACCTCAATTCACGACAAGCCGCCGACACGCAAAGAGAAACTAACCAACCTGGGTGGTTGGGCCTTGTTGTGTGTCGCGCTGGTGGTGCTGGCTTTTGGGATTTTTGGCCTGTACAAGGTGATGACTGATGCTCAGGTAGCAGAGCTGAAAGTGGCAGGAACGCGTACAGCAGCTGAAGAGCGTCAGGTCATGCAGTACGTTTCACCGATTGTGACTGAAAACTATTTCACTTCGGACCTGGAATCGATTCGTGACCGCGCACTGGAATTGTCCTGGGTGGACCGTGTCGTAGTGTCTCGTGCCTGGCCAGACAAGATTCATGTCCGGGTGATGCCGCATCATGCTATTGCACGATGGGGTACAGGACGACTGCTAAGTGATAGTGGCATTATTTTCACTGAAGTCAGTCCTAAAGATTATTCAGCTTTACCGTTGCTGCATGGACCCTCTACTCATGCAAATACCATGATGCGACGTTATAATGAAATCAACCAGTTATTTTTACCACAAGGTATTCGTTTAAAAGAATTATATTTAACTGAACGAATGACGTGGTTTATGCAGTTTGATTCAGGTTTGCGTGTGATTGTCGATAAAGACCAGACCATGAGTAAATTGCAACGTTTGAGTCATCTGTCCTATAGCGAACTAAAACCGGTATGGTCGAAAATTTCAGCGATTGACCTGCGTTATCGCAATGGATTGGCGATTCAATGGAAAAATTCAATTCCGCCTAAAATTGTAAATGGTCAATTTATTGTAACCATTAATGACACGGGCGTTGAGAATAATGTAACAGTAAAGCCATAATGACCGGCTTTAAAAACTAGAGGCCTTATAAAGCCATAAATCTAACAAACACGTAATGGTAGTAGTTAATAATGAGTGAAGCTGTTCCCTCGGTTGTGGCGATTGACATTGGGACACACAAAGTTTCAGTTTTGATTGGTAAGGTACACGCGCCAGACAATATCCAAGTGATTGGGATGGCGACCGCTCGTAACCGAGGCATGAATAAAGGAAAAATTGTCAGTCTCGATAAAGTCATTACCGCCATTAAAAACGCCGTACAAGAAGCGGAAGATATGGCTGAATGTCGTGTGCATTCTGCGTGGATTTCGATCCCAAGTGCTGAATTAAAAAGCTTTTATGCCTCGGGTCGTACCACCATTGATAATAGTGAACATTCAATTACGACCAGTGAAGTGGTACGGGCACTTGAGCTGGCCAAAGCCAGTCATGTCACCTCAGATCATTATCTGGTCAGTGCGGTGCCTTTAGGCTTCGAGCTGGATGATGCACCGGAATGGGTACTCAACCCGATCCGTATGTCGGCACATAGCATGACGGGACATTATCATTTGATGATGTTACCGATCAGCACCATGCAGAATATTGACCGCGCTTTAAAAGGGGCCAATATCGGTGTGGAGAAAATGGTGGTGTCCTGTCTAGCTACTGCTGAAGCCAGCCTGCTGAAAGATGAAAAAGAATATGGCGTGTGTCTGGTAGATATCGGTGCGGGAACCACCAATATTGCTGTTTATTTGGATGGCCGTTTGGCGTTAACCCATACTATTCAGCGTGGCGGTGAACATGTGACCCGTGATATTGCAGCAGTTTTACAGACCACGACAGAAGAAGCAGAACGTCTGAAATTGCTCTATGGCTGTGTTGACCTAAAAGTGGTTAAACCAGAGCATATGATTCAGTTCCAGGGCATTGATGGACCACAAACCATTAGCCGGATTGAACTGACTGAAATTATCATGGCGCGTTATGAAGAAATCATGGGTCTGGTGCGTGATGAACTGGTGAACCATGGCGCGATGCAGGGACTGTATCATGGTGTGGTGCTGACTGGGGATGCCAGTCAGATTGAAGGTATGGTCAGCTTTGTACGCCGTACCTTGGGTGTATCTGCACATCTGGGCAATCCGCCGGTACAGGTCTATGCGGATGAACAGCACCAGGCGGCTTTACGTCGTTCCCAGTACGCAACAGTGGCTGGTTTGCTGATGTTTAGCCAGAGTGATACCCAGGAAACCCTCGTTGAGACCGAAGACGGGGACAAGTTATCAGTAACACAGCGCATTAAACGGGCATGGTCAGGTTTTAACGAAACGTTAAAAGCGATCTTTTAAGCGATTTTTATTGTGAATATTGTTGGGAAGTTGTAGTTAATCGGGCTTGTACTTGACAAGTGCTTGCTTGAGCAGCATTCTTAAAAACAATTTTTATCAAGATTAAGGCAGTATACGGGCTTAGTGACTGCCAATTATGAATTAGGAATTTTATAGGTCATGGCCTCATTTGAATTTTTCGAAGAAGATCATAGCGATAGCAATGGTCAAGCCCGTTTCACTGTATTTGGTGTAGGTGGTGCGGGTGGTAATGCTGTACAGCATATGTTGCAGTCCGATATCCAGGGCGTAAAGTTCGTCTGTGCCAATACAGACAAACAGGCACTGGATCGCATGGAAGCCGAATTTAAAATTCAGCTGGGCGAGCAAAGTACACGTGGTCTGGGTGCTGGAGCAAATCCACAGGTCGGTCAAGCGGCAGCAGAAGAAAGCCGTGAACTGATCCGCCAGCAGCTTGAAGGTACCGATATGGTATTTGTCACCGCCGGTATGGGTGGTGGTACAGGTACCGGTGCTGCGCCAGTCGTTGCTGAAATTGCTAAAGAAATGGGTATCCTCACTGTTGGTGTCGTAACTACACCATTCAACTTTGAAGGTAAACGCCGTCTGCAATCTGCCGAGAAGGGGATTGAAGCGTTAGAACAGCACGTAGATTCTCTGATCATCATTCCAAACCAGCGTCTATTGAAAGTCTTCCGTGATATTTCAATGAAGGATGCATATAAAAAAGCGGATGATGTACTGTTGAATGCGGTACGTAGTATCTTTGACCTGGTGGTACGTCCTGGTCACATTAACCTTGACTTCGCCGATCTGAAAACTGCAATGAGTACACGTGGTTATGCCATGATGGGGGTAGGCTTGGGTCGTGGTGAAAACCGTGCACGTCAGGCAGCAGAACAGGCGATTCGCAGCCCATTACTGGATAACGTCACCATCATGAATGCCAAAGGTATTCTGATTAACGTGACGGGTGGTGATGACGTAACCTTCGGTGAAATCGAAGAAATTACTGATGTTGTAAACCAGATCGTGGATCTGGACGAAGGTCAGGTCTTCTACGGCACAGTATTTGACCCTGATGCTCGTGATGAAATCAGTGTAACGGTGATTGCGACTGGTTTGACTCGCCATGCTGCAGATTCGGTTGAGCCGACTAAACGCGCGAATGTACAGGCAGTACGTCCATCATCATCACAGGCAGTAGTTGAAGATGATGATGTACCGGCAATTCAGCGTCAGCAAAATGAAGCAGGTGCAGCAGCTAATCCTGCCGCTTCAGTTTCTAGTCCGCGTCCAACGCCAATGAGCATCCAAGATTATCTTAAAAATCAACAGCGCAAATAATATGTAACAGCATGTGTTTACGATGATTGCACAGAAAAGGTGGCTTTAGAGCCACCTTTTGTTTTTTATCAATGGCCAAATATGCTAACGTATAGCGGTTTTATTGGTGAACAGATGATAAAAAGCATGTTGAAACAACGTACCCTGCAACGTATCGTGAAAGCGAGCGGAATCGGTCTTCATAGTGGGCAGAAGGTTATGATTAACTTTGTGCCACACCACGCCGATGGGGGCATTGTGTTTCGTCGTATTGATCTGGATCCACCTGTCGATATTCCTGCAGATGCCTTATTGATCCAGGAAGCCTTCATGTGTTCGAACCTGGTTCAGTCAAATGCCAAAGTGGGTACGATTGAGCATGTGATGAGCGCCATTGCAGGGTTAGGTATTGATAACCTGATTATTGAAGTGTCAGCTTCAGAAGTTCCCATTATGGATGGCAGTGCCGGACCTTTCATTTATCTGCTCATGCAGGGCGGCTTGCAAGAACTAGATGCACCAAAGAAATTTATTAAAATTATTAAACCTGTTGAAGCCCTGATCGATGACAAACGGGCGATTTTCAGCCCACATGACGGCTTTCAGCTAAATTTCACTATTGATTTTGATCATCCTGCCTTTAAAAAAGAACATCAATCTGCCAGCATCGATTTTTCTACAGAAACCTTTGTTTATGAAGTCAGTGAAGCGCGTACATTCGGCTTTATGAAAGACCTTGACTACTTGAAAGCCAATAATCTGGCTTTGGGTGCAAGCTTGGAAAATGCGATCGGTGTAGATGAAACCGGTGTAGTCAATGAAGAAGGTTTGCGTTTCTCGGATGAGTTTGTACGTCACAAAATTCTAGATGCAGTTGGTGATTTATACCTGCTAGGCCACCAGATTATTGCCAAATTTGATGGTTACAAATCAGGGCATGCTTTGAATAATCAACTATTGCGTAACGTGAAAAGTGACCCAAGCAGCTATGAAATTGTAACATTTGATGACGTAACTCAATGTCCAATTAGTTATGTAACTGTGGCATAAGTCCTTGTCTTTGTGTCTTTGTGTTATAACTTAGCTGCATCTAATGTGACACCTGTCACATAAAAACAACATTGGAATTTATTACATCTCATTGCAATGTTACTTTTTATTGCTTGCCAAACGTAGTAAAGCTTGGCTAAGCTTAGGGTCGCTTATAAAGTCAGCAGCACCGCGAAGTAATTCCTGTGTTTCTGGACTCAAGGCTCTTTCAGATTTTTCTGGAACCGGTTGAACAGGGGATGGATTCCTTAAGCAAACCTGGATTTTAGTGAGATCTTTTAATTCGTTTATTTGAGAGAGTTGTGAGATGTATTGCTTTTGAAGATAGGCCAATTGAGAAATCATGGCTTGGTTTTCACCAGTAATCGTTAACACACCATTTTGATAGCAGGCAACTTGCCATTGTTCGGGTTGAGGCAATAGCGGTTGTACGAGTTTCGTAAGCTTCTGCCATGCAGAAACTTGTGATGAGAGAAACGAAAAGTTTCCTGTTTTTATCTGTTTTCTTGTTTTTTGAAAGACGTTGACAGGTTCCGACATACATAATTCCTACATGTTTATGTCTTAATCTTATGCGCTTCTTAAAGTGGATATCAAGGAAGAGATCTTCAAGAAACTCGATTAGCAGTTTAGAGAGGTTTTTTATGCATATGCCTATGCGACGTATCCTATTGGCATTTTCTATTTCGGTTTCAGCTGCTTCAGTAGCTTTTGCAGATTTAGTGGATCTGAATCAACAAGATGCTACACCTGACCGTCTTGAGCAGTTAACACGTACTTTATCGCAGGGTTCTTATACCCATCCTGAAGATATTGATATTCCCGCACAAACTAAATTAAATGTTCAGCTACGTGAAAAACCGGTTGAACTGAATAATCAGACCATTGCTCAAAAATATGGCAATTCTTCATCCAGTAAAGTTGCATCTTCAAATAATCCTTATTCGTGGTTAGTGGCTCATCCATTACCCGACATGAAACGTGTCAGCTCAAATTTTGGCGGCCGTACCATGGGTGGTCGTGCTGAAAATCACTCAGGTCTAGATCTGGCTGCTGCAAGCGGTACACCGATCTATGCAACTGGTCCTGGTATCGTAACCAAATCGGGTTGGGGTACAGGTTATGGTCAGTATGTCGAAATTAACCATGGTAATGGATACCTTACTCGTTATGCCCATGCTTCACGCTTGATTGCACGTGTGGGAGATCAGGTGCAAGCCGGTGATCATATTGCGAATGTAGGTTGTACAGGTCGTTGTACTGGTCCTCATCTACACTATGAAGTAGTAAAAGACGGTCAACGTAAAAATCCTTCAACTTATTTAGCAATGTTGCCTTAAGCGTAGCTTTGCTCAAAATAACTGAAATACTTTAATACGTCTGATACTTGATACTCATAAAAAATCAATCAAACCGCTTTTAAGGCAATTAGACTGAACATTTCTTCCAGGGAGTAGAGAAGGAGTTCGGTCTAATTGCTTTTAGATATTATATTATCACCGAGAATTATAACTGTCGTATAAAAAATCGCCATTATTGACTTCTTTTTGTTACTTTGTGTAAGAAAGTGTCAATGGATATTTAGATAATAAATAGTACTCCAGAACCGCATTCAGCCAGAGCCATATCTGCATAAGCCGTAAATATGATACATATAAGTGATCAATTTGGCTTTCAGGAACTGTAGATTATGGCGTTTTATGGAGATACCGACGCTCAAGAAACCCAAGAATGGCAAGACGCTTTTGACTCCGTTTTGCAACACATGGGAACCGAGCGCGCCGCCTTTTTACTTGAAAAACTTTATCAACGCGCAATTGCCAAACATGTTCCTATTCAGCGTTTAAATACTCCCTACTTAAACACTATTTCTGTAGAAGAACAACCTGCGATGCCGGGCGACCAGGACATGGAGCGCCGTATTCGCGCGCTGATCCGCTGGAATGCTTTGGCAATGGTGCTTCGCGCAAATAAAACCGGTGATGACCTGGGTGGTCACTTGGCCAGCTTTGCTTCATCTGCCACTTTATACGATGTGGGTTTTAACCATTTCTTCCGTGCCAATAACGACAGCTTCGGTGGCGACCTGATTTACTATCAAGGTCACTGTGCCCCGGGGATTTATGCCCGCTCATTTCTAGAAGGCCGCTTAACTGAAGAGCATCTGAATAATTTCCGTCGTGAAGTCGGCGGCAAAGGTCTGCCTTCTTATCCTCATCCTTACTTGATGCCAGACTACTGGCAGTTCCCGACGGTATCGATGGGCCTGGGTCCAATCATGTCGATCTATCAGGCGCATATTCAAAAGTATCTGATGAACCGTGGCCTGATTAAGGAAGAAGACCGTAAAGTCTGGGCTTATCTGGGCGATGGCGAAATGGATGAGCCGGAAAGCTTAGGCGCGATTTCACTGGCGGGTCGTGAGAAGCTGGACAACCTGATCTGGGTGGTGAACTGTAACTTGCAGCGTCTGGATGGCCCGGTACGTGGTAATGGCAAGATCATTCAGGAACTTGAATCATTGTTCCGTGGTGCTGGCTGGCGCGTGATTAAAGTTGTCTGGGGTCGTCATTGGGATCCGCTACTGGATAAAGACAAATCTGGTGCACTCAAAGCGATTATGGAAGAAGCAGTAGATGGTGATTATCAGCGCTATCAGGTGAAAGGTGGTGCTTATGCACGCGCACATTTCTTTGGTAAATATCCAGAAGCAGAAGCTTTGGTCAAAGACCTGAGCGATGAAGATATCGATAATCTGAACCGTGGTGGTCATGACCCGTACAAAGTCTTTGCTGCCTATGCAGAAGCGACCAAGGCCAAAGGTCAACCAACGGTCATTCTGGCGAAAACCGTAAAAGGTTATGGTCTGTCTGATGAAATTGAAGCGGTGAACAAGACGCACCAAATCAAGAAAATGCAGCTGGAATCATTGAAATATGTACGTAACCGTTTCAACTTGCCATTTACTGATGAACAACTGGAAGAAATTCCATTCTACCGTCCAAGTGAAAATTCGCCTGAAATTAAATATATGAAGGCACGCCGTGAGGCACTGGGTGGTTATCTGCCAGCACGTCGCAAAGAAAGCGAATCTTTACCGATTCCTGAACTTTCTGTATTTGATGCTGTGCTTAAAGGTTCAAACGGTAAAGAACAGTCCACCACCATGGTCATGGTTCGCCTCATCTCTGCATTATTAAAAGAGAAAGCAATCAAGGACCGTGTGGTACCGATCGTGCCAGATGAAGCGCGTACCTTTGGTCTGGAAGGGATGTTCCGTCAATTGGGGATCTATGCAGCGCATGGTCAACAATATACCCCTGAAGATCAGGAACAGTTGATGCATTACCGTGAAGCCAAAGACGGTCATATGTTACAGGAAGGGATTAACGAAGCCGGTGCGATGAGCGCATGGGCAGCCTTGGCGACCAGTTATTCAACCAATAACCTGCCAATGATTCCGATGTACATGTACTACTCGATGTTCGGCTTCCAGCGTATTGGCGATATTGCCTGGGCCGCAGGTGATGCACAGGCGCAAGGTTTCTTGCTGGGTGCAACCGCTGGCCGTACTACCTTAAATGGTGAGGGCTTGCAGCATCAGGATGGTCATTCGCATATTCTGGCCAACACCATTCCAAACTGTGTCTCTTATGACCCGTGCTTTGGCTATGAGCTTGCTGTGATCGTGCATGATGGTCTGCAACGTATGTATGTGAATCAGGAGCGTGTGTTCTATTATCTGACCCTGATGAATGAAAACTACGAACATCCGCCAATGCCGCAAGGTGCAGAAGAAGGCATCAAGCGTGGTATGTATCTGCTGGAAGAAGACGAAAAAGCGACGGTTCAGTTGATGGGTTCAGGCGTGATTCTGCGTGAAGTGATCAAGGCCGCAAAAATCCTGCGTGAGGAATATCAGATTCATGCCAATGTCTGGAGCGTGACCAGCTTTAACGAACTCGCTCGCGATGGTATGGCATGTGAAGAATATAACCGCCTGCATCCACTGGCTGAAGAAGCGAAAGAACCATGGGTATCTCAGCAGTTACGTGACAAGGACGGTATTGTGGTATCGGCCACTGATCACATGCGTGCCTATAGCGAACAGATCCGTGCCTATCTTCCAGATAGCCGTCCATTCGTAGCCTTGGGTACCGATGGTTATGGCCGTTCAGATACCCGTGGCAACCTGCGTAGCTACTTTGGTGTCGATGCTGCACATATTGTCGTAGCAACCTTGAAGAAGCTGGCAGATGAAGGTGAAGTCGATGCACGTTTAGTGAAAGATGCGATCTCTAGCTTTGAGTTAGATACTGATCGTCCGGTGGCTTGGGCGCCACAGGCGACCCCGGAACTGCATGCTGTTGCTGACTACAAAGAGGAGAACTAATCATGCAAATTACGACTCCAGATATTGGTGTAGATAAGGCAACTGTGGCAGAAATCCTGGTGAAGGTGGGCGATACCATTGCTGTAGATGAGAGTATTGTGCTGCTGGAATCGGATAAAGCCTCTGTTGAAGTGCCAAGCACTTCAGCAGGTGTGGTCAAAAATATTCTGATTAATCAGGGTGATGAAGTATCTGAAGGTACTGTCCTGATTGAACTGCAGGCTGAAGATGATGCCAGTACGGTAGAAAGTCAGGAAGCTGATGCTGCTGACAAAACTTCGGAAAATACTCCAACTGAATTGCCTGATGAGGAAATCCTGCAGGAAGTGGCGGCACATCAGCCTAAAGCCTCTAGCCAAAGTGAACAGGCCTCTCAATCGGCTTCTACATCTACTGTAGAAGTGAAATTGCCGGATATTGGCGTAGAAAAGGCCCTGGTGGGTGAAATTCTGGTTCAGGTTGGCGATGAAGTTGAGGTGGATCAAAGCCTGGTCGTGGTTGAATCGGATAAAGCAACAGTTGAAGTACCAAGTACAGTTGCAGGTACTGTAGAAGCGATTCATATTCAGGAAGGTGATTCAGTCAAAGAGGGGGTGCTGATTCTGACAGTGAAAACTGCAGATTCAGCACCAGCTGCTGAGCAAGCAGCGCCTCAAGCAGAAGAAAAGCCAAAAGCTCAAGCAACACCTGAAGCCAAAACTGAAACAGCACCACAACAGGCGGCATCCCCTGCAGGCGATATTGAAGTAAAAGTACCTGACTTGGGTGTCGACAAGGCTGCTGTAGCAGAAATTCTGGTACAGGTCGGTGATACGGTGGAGAAAGACCAGAGCATCATCGTGGTCGAATCGGATAAAGCGACAGTAGAAGTGCCAAGCACGACTGCCGGAGTGATTAAGGCGATTCATGTTGAGCTGGGCCAGAGTGTTTCTGAAGGTGTGGCACTGATTACGATTAAAGCTGAAGGACAAGCATCACCTGCTGCAGCTCCAGCGGAAAAATCAGAAGCACCTGCAGTCAAAGCTACGCCTGCACCAGCCACAGCTCCAAAAGCTGAACCTGCTGCGACACCTGAAACGCATAGTGCAGACAAGCTCACCAAAGAGCAGAACGCTGCCAATGCCAAAGTTTATGCTGGTCCTGCTGTGCGTAAACTGGCTCGTGAACTGGGTGTGGTATTGGCAGAAGTGAAAGCTTCTGGTCCGCATGAGCGTCTAATGAAAGAAGACCTGTTTGCGTATGTGAAAGATCGTCTGACTGCACCGCAAACAACAACCGCACCTGCGGCAGCTACAGCTCCTGCTGGCTTACCAAAACTGCCTGATTTCAGTGCTTTTGGTGGGGTAGAAGAGAAAGCCTTGACGCGTCTGCAACAGGTTTCGATTCCGCAGTTATCTTTAAATAACTACATCCCACAAGTGACCCAGTTTGATGCAGCCGATATCACTGAGCTGGAAGCTTGGCGTAATGAGCTGAAAGGCAACTTCAAAAAAGAAAGTATTGGCCTGACCATCATGGCTTTCATTATCAAGGCTGTAGCTTATCTGCTCAAAGAAGAGCGTGAGTTTGCCGGTCACCTGTCTGATGACGGTAAATCGGTATTGCTACGGAATGAGATCCATATGGGCATTGCGGTTGCGACGCCAGATGGTCTGACTGTTCCTGTATTACGTAACCCGGACCAGAAGTCGATCAAGAAGATCGCTATTGAGCTCGGTGAGTTAAGCCAGAAAGCGCGTGATAAGAAATTATCACCTAAAGATCTGCAAGGTGCGAACTTCACCATCACCAGCTTGGGCTCAATTGGCGGTACAGCATTTACGCCGTTGGTGAACTGGCCGCAAGTGGCGATCTTGGGTATTTCTCCTGCGACCATGCAACCGGTATGGAATGGGGAGGGCTTTGATCCACGTTTGATGCTGCCACTGTCACTGTCTTATGACCATCGCGTAATTAATGGTGCCGATGCTGCACGCTTTACCAATAAGCTGACCAAGCTGTTAAAGGATATTCGTACACTCTTGATCTGATTCATGAATGTATGAAAATAAAAACCCTGCTCCGGCAGGGTTTTTTTATATGACAATTTGTAAATATAAACACGGTTGGCTATAATGGGCGCACTTCATTGGGGAGTAGCCGCCTTTTGCGCAAAGCAGAAGGGTGATGGTCAACATATTTGCTCAACAGGGCATGGTCATCATAGCAAAGAACCAAATAAGCTTCTCGAAGCTTTCTTTTGTTGGCAAGACCTTTGATTTACCATTCTGCAGATTTTGGCTGGCGGGAAGGGTGAATCATCGGTAGAAAATGCCAGCCAGAGAAAGACCGCATGTACGAATTCCTGCTTTCCACGGCCATCGTTGCACTTGCCGAAATGGGTGATAAAACCCAGTTACTGGCTTTGCTTCTTGCAGCACGTTTCCGCAAACCGACACCGATTTTAATTGCAATTTTACTGGCAACCCTGATTAACCATGGTCTTTCAGCAGCCCTGGGGCAATGGGTCACTACCGTTATTGGGCCAGAAATTTTGCTGTGGATCGTGTCAGTCGGTTTTATTGGGATGGCAATCTGGATGCTGATTCCGGATGAATTAGGGGATGAGAACGACAGTATCAATAAATGGCAAAAGTACGGCGTGTTTGGTGCGACTTTTGTGCTGTTCTTCCTGGCTGAAATTGGCGATAAAACCCAGATTGCGACAGTGGCACTGGCAGCACGTTTTGACAGTGTGCTTTGGGTGATGATGGGTACTACCGTCGGAATGATGATTGCCAACGCACCTGCGGTATTTATCGGTGATAAACTGGCGAATAAACTTCCAATCGGCCTGATTCATAAAATTGGCGCCAGTATTTTCTTGATCATCGGTGTCGGCACCTTGGCACAACATTATTTATTTTAAAAATAAAAATCAATTTCGTATAAATCCTGAGCTAAAAACTCGGGATTTTTTATTGTGAAATTGTGCTCAATTTGCTGATAAATAAAGTTATATATCCAGTTTTATTGATTGTAAGTTCATTTAATTCCCTATATGTTATATGCCTATAGAAAAACCATCCTAAACGAAAAAAATTGGGGATTACTGATGGCCTTCGAGCGCACCACATCGCAAGTCTTGTTTGATAATGGGACACATAAATGTATTAGTTTTACCAGTCTCGTTAAAGGTGAAGGTGTCCAGGCAAACCAATTTCTGATTTTAGACAATGAGCGTGCTGCAGTACTTGATCCGGGCGGTGATTTAACTTATGTACCGTTGACCATGGAACTGAACCGCTATACCCGGTTAAGCAATCTGGATTATGTGATGGCATCGCATCAGGATCCGGACATTATTACGTCCATGCCGCGCTGGCTGGTCTATACCGAAGCCAAAGTCGTAGCTTCCAAGCTCTGGGCGCGTTTCTTGCCGCATCTGAATTCAGCCTTTATGAGTGACCGTATGAAAGGTAACTGGCTGGATCGTCTGGTTGAATTGCCGGATCATGGTCAGATCATTCCACTCGGTCAATCCAGCATTATTGCTATTCCAGCGCACTTTTTACATTCAGTCGGTAATTTCCAGTTTTATGACCCGATTGCCAAGATCCTGTTTTCTGGTGATATGGGGGCGTCAATGGTCGAGGATGCTTCAAAGCCACTGGAAAATTTTGCAGCGCACATTCCGAAAATGAAAGGATTTCACCAGCGCTATATGTGCAATAACAAGGTGATTCGTTTATGGGTACAGATGGTACGTACCATGGATGTAGACATGATTGTGCCACAACATGGAACACCATTTGTGGGTAAAGAACAGATTAACCAGTTTCTGGACTGGATTGAAACACTGGAATGTGGCACTGATTTAATGGATGAAACTGTTTTTACTTGTCCTGAATAGTTCAAGAAAATTTTAAATTTTTTCTTGAGTAGAAAAACAACATTTTTTATATTTTCCGCCGGCAAAAAAACTGTTTTTGATGACGAGAATTTATAAGAAATGTTGTCTCAAGTTCCTACACAAGATGCATGTTTAAGTTGTGGCGCATGTTGCGCCTATTTCAGGGTTTCATTTTATTGGGCAGAGGGGATTCCCATGCCTGAGCACTATACTGAGCCTGTCACCTCGGTCTATTCATGCATGGCGGGAACCAATCAGAAAAATCCGCGCTGTGTTGCGCTAGAAGGCAAGATTGGCGAGCAGGTGAGTTGCGGCATGTACGAGCTACGTAGCTCATCCTGTAAAGAAGTGCAGATCGCTGATGCCCAGTGCAATAAAGCACGGATGGCACACAATATGATTCCATTCATCCAGATTGAGCCGGATGAAGCCGAAAATGATGATAATTTCGAACGGGTGAGCTAAATTCAAACTCAAGATTTAAAAAGCAGGGTATGGACTCTGCTTTTTTTATGGGAGAAAAAATTAGTAAGGGATTTTGTAAAGCAAATAAATATGATGACTACTCTGGCATATTTAAATTGTTGATTGAATAGTCAAATTTACAGGTTTAGATATTCGGATTAAATCTAAGTCCAGATTTAGACAAAATAAATTTTGCAATTGCAATGAAATTTAGAGCTAAATTTGTTTATAATAGCGCACGGAAATTACCAGTGAGACTGTTATGTTGACCATCGTTCAAGACGCGTTAACCTTCGATGATGTCCTATTACTCCCTGCCTACTCTACTGTTCTCCCAAAAGATGTCTCTCTAAAGACACGCCTGACTCGCGGCATTAACCTGAATATCCCACTTGTTTCAGCAGCTATGGATACTGTGACTGAGTCACGTATGGCAATTGCGATGGCACAAAATGGCGGTATCGGTATTCTGCACAAGAACATGGATATTGCTGCCCAGGCCGCAGAAGTACGCCGTGTGAAAAAATTTGAAGCCGGTATGGTGAAAGATCCGATCACAGTTACCCCAGAAACTACAGTACGTGAACTGATCGCTGTAACTCAAGCGAATAACATCAGTGGCGTACCCGTGGTTAAAGACGGTAAAGTGGTTGGTATCGTGACAGGTCGTGATACACGTTTTGAAACCAATCTGGAACAGCCGGTTAGCAATATCATGACTGGCCAAGACCGTCTGGTGACTGTGCGTGAAGGCGAATCGAAAGAAAACATTCAGGCCTTATTGCAAAAAAACCGTATTGAAAAAGTGATCGTTGTTGGCGAAAACAATGAATTAAAAGGCTTGATCACGGTAACTGATTTCCGTAAAGCGGAACTTTATCCAAATAGCTGTAAAGATGATCTAGGTCGTCTACGTGTAGGTGCAGCAGTCGGTACGGGTGCTGAAACACCAAGCCGTGTAGAAGCACTGGTTGATGCTGGTGTAGATGTGATCGTTGTGGACACTGCACATGGTCACTCTGCGGGTGTGATCGAGCGTGTACGCTGGGTCAAACAGAACTACCCGCAAGTTCAAGTGATTGGCGGTAACATCGCCACTGGTGATGCTGCGCTTGCCTTGCTTGATGCGGGTGCGGACGCCGTAAAAGTGGGGATCGGTCCTGGCTCAATCTGTACAACTCGTATTGTGGCTGGTATTGGTATGCCACAAATCTCTGCAATTGATTCTGTTGCACGTGCATTGAAAGAACAGATTCCATTGATTGCTGATGGTGGTATCCGTTTCTCTGGAGATATGGCAAAAGCGATTGGCGCTGGTGCAAGTACCATCATGGTGGGTTCACTGATGGCCGGTACTGAAGAAGCACCGGGCGAAGTTGAATTCTTCCAGGGCCGTTACTACAAGGCTTACCGTGGTATGGGTTCTTTGGGTGCGATGGCCGGTGCAACTGGTTCTGCTGACCGTTACTTCCAGGATTCTAAAGCCGGTGCTGAAAAACTGGTTCCTGAAGGTATTGAAGGTCGCGTACCGTACAAAGGCCCAATGGGCAATATCGTGCATCAGATGATGGGCGGTCTGCGTTCTTCTATGGGCTATACCGGTTCTGCAACGATTGATGATCTTCGTCAAAATGCCAAGTTTGTGAAAATCACATCTGCCGGTATGTCTGAGTCTCACGTGCATGATGTAACCATCACCAAAGAAGCGCCAAACTACCGTATGGGCTAACTTTCGCTGATTGTTTACTCTAAAAAAGCCGTCATCCTCATGACGGCTTTTTTGTTTTGGTGTACAGTGTTGCACAATGAAAAAGGATGATGTAAATCACCCGCTAAGAAGTGAGACAAAGCATGAGTTATTTTGGTACCGATGGTATTCGTGGAAAATTTGGTGAGTTACCAATTACACCTGAATTTGCCCTGAAATTAGGTTTTGCGGCAGGAAAAGTATTAAAACGAAATAGCAAAAAAAACAAACCATTGGTAGTACTGGGTAAAGATACCCGTTTATCGGGTTATATTCTGGAATCTGCGCTACAGGCAGGACTCAATGCGGCAGGTGTTTATGTGCATCTGCTTGGACCGTTGCCAACGCCGGCTATTGCCCATTTAACCCGTGCTTTGCATGCCAGTCTCGGTATTGTCATTTCTGCATCACACAATCCGTATTTCGATAACGGGATTAAATTTTTTTCGAGTGAAGGCAAAAAACTGCCTGATGCTTTGCAGGATGAGATCAACCAGGAACTGGAAAAAGAACTGGTGATCGAAGATAACGCGAACTTGGGTAAAAGTTTCCGTGTGAAAGATGCCAATGGCCGTTATATTGAATTCTGTAAGTCGACTTTCCCATACCATTTAGACCTGAATGATTTAACCATTGTCGTTGACTGTGCCAATGGTGCAGCCTATAGCGTAGGTCCTGCGGTTTTCCGTGAGCTGGGTGCTAAAGTCATTTCCATCTATGATGAACCGACCGGTCTGAATATCAATGAGAACTGTGGTTCGACTCATCCGGAAAATCTGCAAAAAGCAGTGGTTGAGCATGGTGCTGATTTAGGCATAGCCTTTGATGGTGATGCTGACCGCGTGATTATGGTCGATAAAAACGGTGAGCAAATTACTGGTGATCATATTCTGTATATCCTCGCGACTCAGGCAAAAAATAAGCCAGCTGGGATTGTTGGTACCTTGATGAGCAATATGGCACTAGAACTGGCCCTCGAAAAAGCCGGAGTAGAATTGTTGCGCGCTAAAGTCGGTGATCGTTATGTACTGCAAGGTCTGGAAGAAAAAGGCTGGTCGATTGGTGGCGAGCCATCAGGTCATATCCTGACTTTAGACAAGAGCACTACAGGCGATGCGATTATTGCTGCGCTGCAAGTCTTAACCGTGATGGTCGAGCAGAAGAAAGCACTGCACGAGTTAGTGGCTGACTTTAAATTATTGCCGAATGTGTTGGTGAATGTACGTCTGAATACCATGTTTGACCCGTACTCAGTGCCTGCTTTGACTGCAGAATTTAACAAAGCTGAAGAGCAGCTCAAAGGTCGTGGCCGTTTACTGATCCGTAAATCAGGGACTGAACCGGTGATCCGTGTCATGGTGGAAGGCGAGGATCTTGCTGAAGTGACCACACTGGCAAATTCATTGGCTGATGCGGTACGTGCCAACGCCGCTTAAATGGGGGAAGAGTGAATGAGCGATCTGATTAAGGATCTGAGTGAACTGCGTCTGAACTACCAAAAAGGCGAGCTACATGAAGATCAGGTCAATCCCAATCCGCATATGCAGTTTTTGCAGTGGTTTAACCATGCACTTGCTGCACAGCTGCATGAACCTTATGCCATGTCATTGGCAACCGCAAATGCACAAGGTCGTCCGCATGTGCGCACAGTGTTGCTGCGTGGTGCGACTGAAGCAGGGTATGATTTCTATACCAATTATGATAGTCAAAAAGGTCTGGATCTGGCCGAAAACCCGTATGCTGAACTGCTGTTTTACTGGCAGGAACAGGAACGTCAGATCCGGATTAGCGGTAAGGTAGTTAAAATTTCGGAAGAAGAATCGACTGATTATTATCATAAACGTCCACGTGAAAGTCAGATCGCTGCTCATATCAGTACTCCGCAAAGTGGTGTGGTTGCGAGTCGTGAAGAACTACAGCAACGTTTCTGGGATCTGCATCAGCAGGTCGCTAATCAGGAAGAGCTGGATAAGCCGGGATTCTGGGGCGGCTATCGTTTGCAGCCAGATTATTATGAATTCTGGCAGGGCCGTCCAAACCGTTTACATGACCGCCTGAGTTATGAAAAAATCGATGGGGCGTGGAAACTACAACGATTGATGCCATAACAATGCCTAAACTTGAAATCAAGCAAAGACCTTTACTGACACGCCCTGAATCTTTTCAGGGCGTGCCTTCATTTGTAGCTAACATTCTGGCACGCCGTGGCGTGGAATCTGAACAGGAGCTGGAGCTGAAACTCAAGCATCTGCTGGCTCCGACCATGAAAGGTTTAACGGAAGCGGTCCAGCTGATTGATCAGGCTATAGATGCCGGCCAGAAAATCGTAATTGTCGGTGACTATGATGCTGATGGGGCGACCAGTACCACACTGATGGTACTTGCTCTGCGTGATATGGGTGCTCATGTCGACTATCTGGTTCCTGACCGGTTTAAGTATGGTTATGGCCTGACACCTGCGATTGCGGATCTGGCTTTTGCCAATTTTACGCCGGATCTCTTAATCACGGTGGATAACGGGATTTCCAGTCATGAAGGTGTGAAACAGGCGCAAGATCATGGTATGCAGGTGATTATTACCGATCATCACTTAACTACCAAGCCTACACCTGCAGCAGAGGCTGTGGTCAATCCCAATCAGCTGGGTTGTGATTTTCCAAGTAAGGCTTTGGCAGGTGTAGGGGTAGCTTTTTATGTTCTGGCAAATCTATCGACTCATCGTAAAAAGTTGGGTAAATCTTCAACGGTTATTACCAATTATCTGGATCTGGTCGCTTTAGGTACTTATGCAGATGTCGCAAGTCTGGACTATAACAACCGTATTCTGGTGGATGCCGGCTTAAAACGGATTCAACATCATCTTTGCCGACCTGGCATCAGTGCCTTGCTAGAGATTGCTGGTCGTGATGCAGCTACGCTCAAAGCGCAGGATCTGGGTTTTGTGCTTGGCCCACGCATTAATGCAGCGGGTCGTATGGAAACCATGGATATCGGGATCGAGTGTTTGCTTGCTCCGGATCTGGCAACCGCTTATCCACTCGCAGAACAGCTGAATAAACTCAATGTCGAACGTCGTCAGGTAGAAGGCAAAATCAAGCAAGAAGCTTTGACTGAACTGGAAAAAATCCAGCTGGATGAGAATACTTTGCCAGCCGCGCTGATCATGTTTGAACAGCACTGGCATCAGGGTGTGATCGGGATTGTGGCGGGGCGTTTAAAAGAACAGTTCCATCGTCCAAGTATTGTGTTCGCAGCAGATGAAGATGGGATTCATATCAAAGGTTCAGCACGTTCCATTGAAGGGATTCATATCCGGGATAGTATTGAACGGATAGCAGAGCAGTATCCGCATCTGGTCAGCCATTTTGGTGGGCACGCGGCCGCAGCGGGACTAACCATTAAAAAGCAGCATTTTGTTGAATTTAAACAGGTCTTTGAACAGCTGATTGCACAGATGGATGAAAGCCTATTTACCGCTACGCTGTGGACTGATGGGGAACTACCGGCATCAGCTTTCCAAATTGAAACGGTCGATTTACTGCAAAACTTAAGTCCATGGGGACAAAAGTTTCCTCAACCGATTTTTGAAGGCATCTTTAAGATTCTGGATTACCGCTGGCTCAAGGATGTACATCTGAAATTACGTGTTGCCTTAGAGAATGGACAGGTTGTTGATGCGATTGCCTTTAGTGCCATCGATAAATACAAGTTTGATCCGATGAAGCAGCATGTACGTCTGGTCTATGAACTGGATAAAAATGTCTTTAATGGCAATGTCAGCCTGCAAATGCGAATTGCTCATCTGGAACAATAAATTATTCAAATAAAAAAACCGCCCAATTGAGCGGTTTTTTTGACTTCTAATCGGAGAGATTAGAAGCGGAAAGTACCATTGATACCAAACGAGTCAATACCGTCAGTTGTGTGGTAATTTACACCTGCTGCAATAGTTGGCGTAAAGAATTTTTGAGCTTTAATACCGAACAGTGTATCTGAACCATCTGCAGTAGAATCAGCAATAGATAGACCTACACTGAGAGTTGGATCGATATAAAGATCAGCAGCTAAGCGATAGGTTGTTTCATCACCAATATAAGTTAAACCTTCAAAATTGGTGAAATGATTGCCAATTTGAGTCACGTATTTGGCACGTAAAGATAATGCAGTGTCATCACCTACAGTAAGTGCATTTGAAAGATTTGCGGTGAAACCATAGTTTGCCACTTGAACTGGGTCTACGCTTTCATTTGCGGCACCTACTGCTAGCAACAAGCCAGTAACTGGTAGGTAACCTACTTCAAGCGCATAACCGGTATTATCGTCACCTGCAAAATCAACTTGGTTAATAGTACCGCTTACATAAAATTGAGTATTTGGAATATAAAACTCACCACTTACACCAAACACATCAATATCTTCATCGCCATCACCGCTTGCATTTGCATAACCTAAGCCAATATTGCTTGCTTTATTTAGGAAAGCCGCTTCTGCAAGTGGAGAGTTCTTAACTTGAACATCATTTAAATAATATTTTCCATTGATGAAAAATGTATCTAGATCCCCAAGGTTATCGATATCAGTGTTTTCATACCCTACATTAAGTTCAGCTTGGTAAGCATGTGCAGTTCCTAGGCTAGCAAGAAGTGCTGTAGCAAGAGCAAGTTTCTTAAACATTTAGATTTTCTCTCTTTGTTATAAAATATGGCTGTTTTATTAACAGTTGTAACAAATTGTACAGATAATAATCGCCCCGTCAATGTGCAAAAACTACCTAAATGCTTGTTTAAAGTGCAATAAAAAACCCATCCGAAGATGGGTTTTTTATAATGAAATTTCTTAGTTTGGATTAGAAGCGGTATTTCGCAGCTAGACCAAATTTGTTGTAGTCTTGGTTACCAATTTCACCAAAACCTACACGGCCTTCCAAGCTCACTTGTTCATTAAAGAATTTACGTGCACTTACACCAAATTCATTTGAGTCATATGGGCCATTATCTTTGCTTTGATAATCAGCACCAACACTTAAAGTTTTGTCGATGAAGTAGTCAGCTTTTAAGTTGTACTCATCCAGGTCGCCAAAGGCAGCGCCAGCTTCAAGGTTAATATCTTTACCATTGCTTAAGGTAGTCACATATTTAGCACGTAAAGTTGGATCTACACCGTCATCATAGTCATTGTCATAACCTTTCACACCTGCTGCAATTAACAGACCTGGTGCAGGTAAATAACCGACTTCAGCACTATAAACGGTTTCGTCAAAATCAGGTGCATAGTCGTATTTAGAATCATCACGACCTACGCTACCACTCAAATAAAAATCTGAGTTTGGTACGAAGTATTCAGCACCTACACCATAACGGTGACGTTCTGAAGAGTCGTAATCATCATATTGATATTGAGCTTTCACATTACTTGCACGATCAAGGAAAGCTGCTTCGGCCAATGGCGCATTACGTGTTTGAACTGGATTAAAGTAGTATGTGCCATCAACACCAAAAGAGCCGCTTGAGCTACCATTATCCGGGTCTGTTAGGCCTGCAGATGCACCCACTTCTACTTGATAAGCATGAGCTGCTGTACCTGTAAGAGCTACGGCTGAAAGTAATGCTGAAGCGATTGCTAGTTTTTTCATGCGGATACTCCCCTCTGAAAAATATGGCTAAAATTAATACACTTTTTGTTACAACTTTAAGTCTAGACCAATTCCAATAATCGTCAATCAAAGGAAAGTTACTACATTGTGAGTAAGGTAATATTATGTAATTTTCATTTAATAACTAATTGAATTCAAAAACTAAAAATGAAATGTTTTGTTTTATTAAAAGTGTGTAGATATTGTGGAATGTATTGAAAATGCTATTTTTTATCTTATTTTGTAGGGTTTTTAGGGTTTTAAAATGAATCAAAAACTGAGTATAAAAATACAGCGAAATATATTTAAGAATAGAATGAGAAAGTATTAAAAATAATATTTAGCTATTTTATCGGGCTGACAAATTTTGTAATTAAAAAATGTGCTAGTGACATTTTCTTGCTTAGCTTTAAAGATGGATTTATCGCTATAAATTGGCGAAATAGACTGTGATATAATATTGACCTAAGAATTTATACCTAATTTTGATTGAGAGTAATTCACGTGGAAATTAATCCGTATCTAAACCAATTAAAAGACTTAAACGAACGTGGTCAAACACTACGGGGGTATCTTTGACTACGATCTGAAAAAAGAGCGTTTAGAAGAAGTCCTGCGTGAATTAGAAGACCCGGCGATCTGGAATGACCAGAGTCGTGCTCAGGCCATGGCCAAAGAAAAAGGTGAGCTTGAAAATGTACTTAATGTACTGGACGGCTTAACGACCCAGCTTGAAGATGCCCAAGCAATGCTTGACCTTGCGGTTGAAGCAGATGAAGAGACCATGCTGGAAGATGTGCAGGCTGAGCTGAATGCGGCTGAAGAAGGACTGGCGAAGCTTGAGTTCCGTCGTATGTTCAGCAATCCGATGGATCCAAACCCTTGCTATGTGGAAATTCAGGCAGGTTCCGGCGGTACCGAAGCACAGGACTGGGCATCTATGCTGCTACGTATGTACATGCGCTGGATCGAACGTCATGGTTTTAAAGCTGAACTGATGGAAGAATCTGATGGGGATGTTGCCGGGATTAAATCTGCGACGATTCGTGTCGAAGGTGAGTATGCTTATGGCTGGTTGCGTACCGAATCTGGTGTACACCGTTTAGTGCGTAAATCACCATTTGACTCGGGCAACCGTCGTCATACGTCATTTTCTGCCGTGTTTGTCTCACCTGAAGTAGATGACAATATCGAAATTGAAATCAATCCTTCAGATGTCCGTACCGATACCTACCGTGCGTCAGGCGCGGGTGGTCAGCACATTAACAAAACTGACTCTGCCGTGCGTTTAACCCACATTCCAACTGGTATCGTGGTGGCGTGTCAGAACCAGCGTTCACAACATGCCAACCGTGACCATGCTTGGAAGCAGTTGCGTGCCAAGCTGTATGAGCTGGAAATGAATAAACGTAATGAAGCTGCACAGGCATTGGAAGATTCTAAGTCCGATATTGGCTGGGGTAGCCAGATCCGTTCTTATGTTCTCGATGATTCACGTATTAAGGATTTGCGTACAGGAGTGGAAAATTCCAATACTGGCGCAGTTCTGGACGGTGATCTGGACAAATTTATCGAAGCAAGCCTGAAACAGGGCCTGTAAGAAATCGTTTAAAAGCTGGCGTAACAAAGCTTTAACAGACTGTGACTCTTATATCTAAATTATTCGATATATAAATCGAAAAAATACGATATAATGATCACAGACGCTGAATGAAGTTTCGTTGCGCCACTGATTGTGATGTGCCTATGGACCTTGATCTAATTTTTAAAGCCTTAGCCAATCCGACCCGTCGACAAATTCTGGAGTGGTTAAAATCTCCGGAGCAATATCTGTCTGCGGAAGAGTGTGGTGGCTTTCAACGTGGGGTCTGTGCAGGTCAAATTGAACGTTTGGGCCAGGTTTCACAGTCCACCATGTCCAATCACCTGTCGGTATTACAGCAGGCTGGCCTGATTACTGCGACCAAGCATGGACAGTGGTCATATTTCTCCCGCAATGAAACTTTGATTCAGCAATTTATCGAACACCTACAACAACACCTTTAACAGGTGGGAGTAACGATGGCTGAATTAAATTCTCCTTTAACGCTCGGTGCGTTAGAGCTTAAAAACCGTGTCATCATGGCGCCGCTGACCCGTAGCCGCGCAACTGCTGATCGTGTTCCAACCCCCATGATGGTTGAGTACTATGCGCAACGTGCAAGTGCTGGTCTGATCATTTCTGAAGCTACAGTGATTTCCGAAGAAGCCAACGGTTATTTAAATACTCCAGGACTGTTTACCGATGCTCAGGTCGAAGGCTGGAAAAAGGTCACTCAAGCGGTTCATGAGAAGGGCGGTTTAATCGTTGCCCAGCTTTGGCATGTTGGTCGTGTATCACATCCGGATCTGTTAAATGGTGAAACACCAGTGTCTGCAAGTGCAGTACAACAGGCGGGTCATGTCAGCTTATTACGTCCAAAACGTCCATACGTTACGCCACGTCCCTTGGAAGTTTCTGAAATTCACGCGATTACCGAGCAATACAAACAAGCCGCGATTCGTGCTAAAGAAGCCGGTTTTGATGGTGTTGAATTACATGCTGCCAATGGTTATTTGATTGACCAGTTCTTGCAAAGCAAAACCAATCAGCGTGAAGATGAATACGGCGGTTCAGTCGAAAACCGTACACGGTTCCTGCTAGAAGCAACTGATGCACTGATTGAAGTATGGGGTGCGGATCGTGTAGGGGTGCATTTTGCTCCGCGTGGTGATGACCATGACATGGGTGATAATGATCCACGTGAAACATTTGGCTATGCCATGGAGCAGCTGGGCAAGCGCAAGATTGCCTTCTTCTTTACCCGTGAATATCTGGCTGAAGACAGTATTTCCGAATATATGAAAGAGCGTTCAGGTGGAGTACCTTATATTGCCAATATGCAACTGAGTCGTGAAGATGCGATTGAGCTGTTGGCAGCTGAAAAGGCAGATGCAGTCGCATTTGGTAAAGCCTACATTGCAAATCCTGATCTATACGAACGTCTGCTTGATAATGCACCGCTTAATGAGCTGAAAATGGAAAATATGATCGGCAGTCAGGTGGCTGAAGGTTATATTGATTATCCAACTTTGGCAGAAGTTAGAGTATTAAGCACCATAGAATAATTCGAAATAAGAGCCACATCGATTAACATGTCGATGTGGCTCTGTTATATTTTGCCGATTGAATCTGTTTTGGGGCGCAATGTGGCTACTCCATTCTGGTATAACGCAGCCTTGGCGCTAGCGAAACCGCTTTATCAATCCCGTATACGTAAACGTGCGACCAGTCCGGAACAATTAGAACAAGAACTGTTGGAACGTTTTGGTCCTTTCCAGTCCCCTAAAAATCTGCAGGCGATCTGGTTTCATGTGGTATCCGTAGGGGAAACCAATGCCGCTCAACCTTTAATTGAACATTACTTAAAACTTGGGCATCCGGTTCTAGTGACTAATACCACCAAGACTGGGCAGGCACGTGCTAAATCACTTTTCTTGAAAGAACCTTATTTAGACTTATTCCAGGCTGTATATTTGCCAGCTGACCAGAAAACCCTGATTCGTGATTTTTATCAAAAATATCAGCCTAAATTGCTGTTATTGATGGAGACTGAGCTCTGGCCAAATCTGATTGACCAGGCACCGAATTTTAATGTGCCATGTCTGTTACTGAATGCCCGTCTTTCTGAAAAATCCGCCAAAGGCTATGGCAAAGTCAAAGGCCTAACCCGTGGCATGCTTAAGAATTTAACAGGTCTTTTGGCTCAGGATACAGCAACCCAGCAGCGTTATATTGATCTAGGTATAGTTTTAGAAAAAACTCAGGTCTTGGGCAATATCAAGTTTGATATCACGGCACCGCAGCAATTTATTAATCATGCTGCCCAATTGAAACAGGAATGGTCTCTGCAAGGCCGGAAGATCATTACTCTCGCCAGTACGCATGCGCCTGAAGAACAGCAATTAATGGCTGAACTTAAATCTGCGCTGGATGCAGATTCGACATTAGTTTGTATCGTGGTGCCACGCCATCCGGAACGTTTCGATGAGGTGTTCCAAGCTGCACAGTCCTTAGGTTTAAGGACCCAGCGCCGTAGCTTGGGACAGCGCATTGAAGCTGATACTCAGATTTATCTTGCAGATTCCATGGGCGAGATGTGGCTCTGGTATGCCTTGAGCCAAGCCTGTTATGTTGGTGGTTCTCTAAATGAACCAGGTGGTGGGCATAATATTCTGGAGCCGATTGCGCTAAATGTTCCAACGATTCTGGGTAAAAACTATTTTAACTTTCAGACGATTGTCGATGAGTTTGTCCAGGCGCATGCCGTAGAAGTGATGCAGGATGCTAAGCAGGCTGCTGAGACTTTGCTAGAAATTCTGAATAATTCAGCTAAAGCTGAAAGCTTGAATACTGCTGCACAAAAGATTATGCAGCAAAATCAGGGTTCACTTGAAAGGCATATTCAGGTGATTGATCAATATCTTTGATTATATTCTGATTTGTGAAGAAGCTGATTTTCATGGATTGATTGTATAAGGTTAAAACTAAGCCTTATCTTTATAGATTTAATGCTAGCGCTCTTCTTTCTTTTACTTTTGTTTCGGCAAAAGTAACAAAACCATTTGTCATCCACAAAACTCGTCATATACCATCTTTTTGCAAAGATATCGCAGAACCTATATCAGGCAAAAAGAGTCCTGCCTCGGACAGTTGTGGATGACGTTTCCGCGTATCCAGTGATGGATTTGTTGAGTTAATTTTTTATGAATATCGTCCTGCTTAATCCCCACCAAACCGAATCTGAACTGTGGTCAATTACGTCAAAGCGGCAGCTGGAACATTTACAACAGCACCTGGAGGTTCAGGTGGGCGATACGTTGAAAGTCGGGATTCGGGAAGGGAAACGGTATTTAACTGAAGTTGTCGAAATTTCTGAAAAAGCGATTTTATTGAAACCCATTCAAGAAGAATCAGTTCCTGCAAAGCTGCCTGTTACTCTAATTGTAGCTTTACCACGTCCTAAAGTTTTGCGTCGTCTGATCATGGATGCTGTGACCATGGGGGTAGAAAAGATCATTTTACTGCATAGCTACCGGGTGGATAAAAGCTATTGGCAGACCCCATTTTTGCAGCAACTGAATCATTATATCGATCTCGGGCTAGAACAGGCAGGAGATACGGTTGCTCCGAAAATTGAGCTGTATAAACGCTTTAAACCTTTTGTCGAAGATATCTTGCCGGGACTCATTACAGCAGACCGTCCAGCCTTTATTGCACATCCTTATGCCGAACAGCCGATGCCATATGCACTTCAGCATCCTTGCACGATTGTCATTGGCCCCGAAGGTGGCTTTATTCCGTATGAAGTTGATTTGCTCATAAAAAACGGCTGCCAGGCAGTGAGCCTTGGCAACCGTATTCTCCGTACTGAAACGGCGATTTCATATGTTTTAGGTCGACTGTTTAGCGCGAGCTGAGGCATCTTCATGGCCATCGCCACGATAGACTTTCACTTCCTGCACCGGATATGGAATCGAAATATTATGTTCAGCAAAGGCTTGTATCACCCGTTCCTGAACTGCACTGATTGAGGTGCCTATGCCTGTTTCAGTGGTATTGACCCACCATAAGGCTTTGAGAGTAATCGAGAAGTCTGCCAGTGCAATCACATTGACGCTAAATGCAGGTTGACTCAGGATGGTCGGATCTTTATCCAGAATTGCAGTAATAATATCCTTGGCTTTCTGGATATCATCTTCATAACCGATCCCGACCGAAAATTCACAGCGGCGACGGGTATAAGCAGTATTCACCGTGACTGCACTGGTATAGACCGTAGCATTTGGAATTACGATACGACGACCATCTGGCGAGCGTAAAAAAGTTGCACGAATCTGGATATCTTCCACGGTACCCTCCAGACCATTCACGATAATGTCATCGCCAATCTTGAAAGGTTCACCCAGCAAAATCAGTACACCTGAGAGCAGATTCTGGAAAATATCCTTAAATGCGAAACCGATCGCCACCGAACCAATCCCAAGCGCACTCATCAGCTGACCTGGGGTGAAACCTGGAATCGCAATCACCAGCCCGATTAATACGCCAAAGAAAACAATCACGGTACTACCGACACGGTTCAGCACCAGTACCAGATTCTGTCGGGTATAAGTACGGTTTTCTAAAGTCTTACGGACAAAAAACTTAAACAGTTTTGACAGTAACCAGAAAATGACAATGACTGTCAGTGCGATGCAGAAATAAGGCACACGCTCCCAGAAACCCTCCATGATCTTGTCAATGGTGCTATAGGCATCATTGTACTTGGAGGTATGTTCGATCACGGTTTGGGCAGTTTTTTCAGTCGCCTGATGCAGGAGCTCAGTCGTCCCTTCAGTTACCTGGCTTAAAGTATTCTCTTGCTCAGCCACAAAAACTCCACAATTTAAATTTCGCTTATTTTGCCTCAACTACAGCAAAAAATTAACAACAGCGAAATTTATACACAATATATTTATGCAAAACAGACACAACTGTCTTAAAAGAACTCAGTCGTTTTTTGTTTCACTTCACTTGGGATTCTTGAAGGTTCACCTTCACTCATATAAGAGAATAACGCAGTCGTCGCCAACAGGCTGAGTACGGTAAAAATGATTACCAGCCAGGCCACAATTTTTTCCCAGACGGGGCTTGTACGTATCGGGCCATACTGATTGCTGCCTCTTGTTCCTGGAAAAAGCAGGATATAAATCCAGACAAACAGATTGATCAAAGGCACGAAGAATAGCAGCATCCACCAGCCACTGCGGTCCAGATCGTGTAAGCGTCGTACCGTAATCACAATACCGAAATACAGATAGACCAGCATGATCGCTAAGGCAAACAGGCTGGACAGGCCGTGCAGGGAGATTTGCCAGTTTGAATCTACTGATAGGCTGGCAATGTTCACAATATCAATACTTAAACCTAGCGCAATACTGCTGCATAAGAAAATAAACTGTAAAAATGCAGACCAGGCAATAAAACTCAAACGTCCAAATCGGCCCCTGATCGATAAGGGATGATCTGCTGCAGGAAAAGGAGGAGGGAAATAGGAAGGTTCAGTTGAATTCATGGGCAAGATCCTAAGCCTGTATAAAATACAGCGAGAGTGGGCGACTCATTTTATTTGACGATAGCAATATCTAGCTGACTTTGGCCATAGCTGAGCATTATCCGAAGTTATTCTGATTGAATTTGAATAAATAATCTACGACGAAAGCATGATTGTCGGATTTGAAATATGCAGTACATACTGCCATTATGCATAAAAAACAATCAACAAAATGCCATCAAGCTCTCGTGATGAGATAGAACAAGATCAAGGAAGCGAACAATGAAAGAAATCTATCCAGTACCAGCAGAATTTAAGAAAACCGCACGTACCACTGATACAGAGTATTTTGAGCGTTATCAGCAATCCATTGAACAACCGGATCAGTTCTGGGCTGAACAGGCACAGCGCCTGGACTGGATCAAACCTTTTACCCAGGTTAAAAGTACCAGTTTTGATAAAGACAATTTTAAAATTGAATGGTTTGCAGATGGCCAGCTCAATGTCAGTGCCAACTGTCTGGATCGCCATCTTAAGGAACATCCTTATAAACCGGCGATTATCTGGGAAGGGGATCATCCATCCCGTCACAAGATTATTTCTTTTCATGAGCTTTATGATGAAACCTGCCGTTTCGCCAATGTCCTGAAAAAGAACGGAATTAAAAAGGGCGACCGGGTGGTGCTGTATATGCCAATGGTCTCGGAAGCCGCAATTGCCATGCTGGCCTGTGCCCGAATTGGTGCAGTGCATTGTGTGGTGTTTGGTGGTTTCTCACCTGATTCTCTGGCCAGCCGGATTGAAGACAGTCAGGCCAAAATGGTGATTACCGCAGATTCGGGCATGCGTGGGGGCAAAGCCATTCCACTGAAAGCCAATGTGGATGAAGCCCTGAAAATTGCCGGTACCGAATCGATTGAACATGTCATCGTTGTACATCGCACCGGCAATCCGGTAGAAATGCAACAGGGACGTGATCTCTGGTATCACATGGAAATCATGACCGTCAATGAGATCTGTCCCCCTGAACCGATGAATGCGGAAGATCCGCTGTTTATCCTGTATACCTCGGGTTCAACCGGAAAACCTAAGGGCGTACTGCATACCACAGGCGGCTATCTGACTTATGTGAACTGTACTTTCCGAGAAGTTTTTGACATCAAACAGGATGATGTGTTCTGGTGTACTGCCGATGTCGGCTGGATTACCGGGCATTCCTATGTACTGTATGGTCCGCTCTCTAATGGTACGACTACGGTCATGTTCGAGGGAGTGCCGCAATATCCGAGCTGGGCACGTACCGGACATATCGTCGACAAGCACAATGTGACCATTCTCTATACTGCACCGACAGCCATTCGTGCCATGATGCGTGAGGGGGATGCCTATGTACGGGAAAGTGATCGTAGCAGCCTGAGAATTTTAGGTTCGGTCGGTGAGCCGATTAACCCGGAAGCCTGGAACTGGTATTACTCGGTAGTCGGTGAAAGCCGCTGTCCGGTGATTGATACCTGGTGGCAAACCGAAACTGGTGGCTTCATGATTACGCCTTTACCAGGTGCGACCGACCTGAAACCGGGTTCTGCAACCCGGCCATTCTTTGGTGTGCAACCCGCCATTGTCGATGCAGAAGGCAAGGAAATTGAAGGGGTGGCAGAAGGGAATCTAGTAATTAAGGATTCCTGGCCAGGTCAGATGCGCACCATCTGGGGTGACCCAGACCGCTTTATTGACGCCTATTTCTCGACCTATCCGGGTACCTATTTTACTGGTGACGGCGCACGTCGTGATGAAGATGGCTATTACTGGATTACCGGTCGTGTCGATGACGTACTCAATGTTTCAGGCCATCGTCTGGGTACGGCAGAAATTGAAAGTGCATTGGTTGCACATGAGGCAGTTGCCGAAGCTGCCGTAGTGGGTATGCCGCATGACATCAAAGGTCAGGGGATTTGTGCCTTTGTCACCTTGCAGGCAGGGACTGAAAGTACTGAACAGCTGCGCGGTGAACTGGTAGCTTGGGTACGTAAAATTTTAGGGCCAGTGGCAACGCCAGATGCCTTGCACTGGGCACCCGCTTTACCTAAAACCCGTTCAGGAAAAATTATGCGCCGGATTTTAAGAAAGATTGCTGCCAATGAACTGGACAGTCTGGGCGATACCTCGACTCTGGCTGAGCCACAAGTCGTGGATCAGTTAATTGCTGAAGTGCAGCGTAATCAGGCATAAGTTTAGGACGTTCAAATACCGGCATTATTTGCCGGTATTTTTGTCTCAGGAATAAGCTCTGCATGCTTTCGAATATAGTGCCAAGCTGCAATCTGCTAAGCTAAAACTATGCTGAACTTAGGTCAAAAGAATGAATGTACGACAACAATATCTAGATCAATCTCCCCTGCAAATTGCCCAGCAACTGACAGAAACTTTTGCCCAAACAGCCGCAGCTCGTGACAAGCAGGGCGGTAATCCTAAAGCCGAGCGTGATCTGATTCGTCAGAGCGGTTTACTGGGCCTGTCTATTCCAAAACAGTACGGCGGTCAGGAAGCAGACTGGCAGACAATTTTTAAAACCATTCAAATTATTGCCCGAGTTGATAGTTCATTAGCACATGTTTATGGGTTTCATCATTTGCTGATTGCAACGGTTCAATTATTTTCCCAACCAGAACAATATGGCCCATGGTTTGAACAGACCGCTCGGGAAAACCTGTTCTGGGGCAATACCTTAAATCCACTGGACCGTCGTACTACCGCAACAAAAGTTGCTGAAAAAGAATATATTTTTGATGGAAATAAAAGTTTCTGTTCTGGCTCCATTGATTCCGATATTTTACTGTGCTCAGGCTATAACGACGCTGGAAAATTACTGATCGGGGTAATTCCAACAGCACGTAAGGGCGTAAGTTTTCTCGGTGACTGGAATAATATGGGTCAACGCCAGACCGATAGCGGCACCAGCCATTTTGAGCAGGTCAAAATTCATGAAGATGAATTACTGTTAAATCCGGGTCCACTCAGTACACCATATTCAAGCTTACGTCCTTTGATTGCCCAGCTGATCTTTGTACACATGTTCCTCGGGGTAGCAGAAGGTGCGTTTGAAGTGGCCAAACAAACCGTACAGACTCAAAAAGCCTGGTCAAAATCATTGGTAGAAGATGCAGTGAATGACCCCTTTACCCAGAAGCATTTTGCCGAGTTCTACGTGCAACTGGAAAGTGTACGTCTGCTAGCTGATAAAGCGATTCAAACCTTACAGGCTGCTTGGGATCTGGGAAGTGATCTCACTGCTGAGCAGCGTGGTGAAGTTTCAGTGGCGATTGCCACAGCCAAAATCGCGGCCACCAACACATCTCTTTATATCACCCAGAATATTTTTCAGGTGATGGGCGCGCGTGCGACCACGGCCAAACTGAATCTGGACCGTTTCTGGCGTAATGTTCGCACCCAGACCTTACATGATCCGGTAGATTATAAATATCAGGAAGTTGGGGAATGGGTATTGACCGGGAAAGTGCCTGATCCAAGTTTTTATTCTTAATATGAAAAGCCTCCAATATTGGAGGCTTTTCATATTAGATGAAGTGATAGTTTCTTCTAAATCTGCTTAAAGGCTTCTATGGCTCGTACACGAGAGGCTTTTAAATCGACAATCGGTTTTGGATAATCCAGTTCCAGATCAGGATTTTTGGCATAAGGTTCATGAATGGATTTGGCATCCAGATGCGCCAGTTCAGGCACCCACTCGCGGATATAGTCTCCATTGGGATCAAACTTCAGGGACTGGCTGACCGGATTAAAAATCCGGAAGTAGGGCACAGCATCCATGCCGGTTGATGCGCACCATTGCCAGCCGCCATTATTCGCAGCCAGATCGCCGTCAATCAGGTGCTGCATAAACCAGCTTTCACCCAGTCGCCAGTCGATCAGCAAGTTCTTACACAGGAACATCGCAGTAATCATCCTGACCCGGTTATGCATCCAGCCAGTTGCCAGCATTTGCCGCATGCCAGCATCGACAATTGGAATTCCGGTCTGGCCTTGCTGCCAGGCAGCTAGATCTTCGGGGGCATTGCGCCACTGGATCTTATTGGTATTTTGCTTAAATGGTTGGTGTTTGGAGACACGTGGAAAATCAAACAGGGTCTGTAGATAGAATTCCCGCCACAAGAGTTCATCTAACCAGGTCTGCTGACCCACATCCTCAATCTGGAAATAGCCATCCTGAAAAAGAGCTTGCATACATTGGCGAACTGAAATAACACCGATATTCAGATAAGGGGAGAGGCGGCTGGTACCATCAACTGCTGGCAGATCACGGTCGGTTTTATAATGAGCCATTTTGTCCTCGATAAAATCATCGAGCAGATCCAAGGCAGTTCGATCCTCCGCAGGCCAAAGTTGGGCAGCATGCTCTACCACATAATCCGCTGAGAATTTTTCAAGATCAACATTGGGGAGCTTAGTTGATAATTGGATTGGATCTTGAGTTTCAATCTCAGGATAGCAGGTGGGTACATCCAGAATTAGCCGTTCATAGCACTTTTTCTTAAAGGCACTATAGACCTGATAGGGTTGATTGGACTGGTTCCGGATACTGCTGAGGGGAAACAGGGTGCGGTCATGATAGAGCTCGATCCTGATTTGCTGCTGTTCTAGTAATTGCTGCACCTGAGCATCACGTTCCAGTTCATTGACGCCAACTTCGATATTGGCATGCAAGCTTTCAATTTTCAGGGTTTGACACAGATTCAATATTTCTGGCGCTAAATTTTCCCACAAAGGAATATTCAATATGATCAGCGGGATATTCAGTTGCTGTAGCTGCTGTTTTAAATATTTGAGCCGACGCAGATAAAAATCAGTTTTGATCCGGGCATCCTGATGCAGTTGCCATTGTTCGGGAGAGAGGACTGCTAGCGCAATGCAAGGTCCTTGCTGAGTAGCATGCCAGAGTGCGGCATGGTCATGTATACGGAGGTCTTGGCGGAACCAGATCAACTGCATGGGAATAACGTTCTGAATCGGAATCAGATTATTTTATTCATTCCACCTGAAAATTCTGTATAGAAACGTAGATATGGGCAGAATGATCAGTTAAAAAACCGCCTATGGTATAAGCGGCTCTTTCATTTAACGCTGGTGAATATTTTCTAAGGTATCCACCAAGGTACGCGTGGTCTGGTCAATTTCATAATTGACTTCATCACCTACTTTGGCATTTTTCCAGGTGGTCAGACGCAAAGTTTCGGGAATCAGATCAATCGAAATTTCACTATTGGCGCGATCGACGCGATTGATGGTCAGGCTGCAGCCGTTCAGACCAATAAACCCTTTCAGGAAAAAGTATTTGATATTGCCATCCGGGATCTGAATATCGATATGGTAGGTTTCACCCCGATGTTCCAGATTTTTAATGATTGCTGTGCCTTCGATGTGCCCATACAGATTATGCCCGCCATTTTCTGCACCGACTTTGGCAGAGCGTTCGACATTCACTTCATCACCCACTTGAAGAGATTTTAAGGTGGTGAGGGCAAGGGTTACATCGGAGATATCGAAGTGAATCTGGTTTAGCTTCTGATCAATAGTCGTTACGGTGAGGCAGACGCCGTTGATCGCAACACTGGCGCCAATAAAGACATCCTGAAAAAACTGATTTTCGTTGCTCACGATAATGGTAATGAAGCCATTGCCCTGGCGAATATCCACGACTTTTTCCAAGCCTTGTACGATACCGGTATACATAATTTAAATTTCTATCTCATCGAGTTTGGCTTCATTCTAGTCAAGAATGAAGCAGGCGGCTATCTCTATGCCGAGAACACTGTGTTGCACAAAAAAAATCCCTCAAGCCGAGCCTTGAGGGAATGAATCGTTATGCTGAGCATTATTATAGTTTAAACGAGCTCAGCTTCTTGTTCTTCTTGTTGCTGTTCAGCTTGCTGCGTTTCGAGTTCACGCACGAGTGGCAAGACTTTTTCACCGAAGTATTCCACTTCTTCAATAAAGTGCAGGAAGCCTGAAAGAACCAGATCAACACCGACTTTTTTCAGTTCGATGATACGTTCCGCAATCTGCTGAGGTGTACCGATCAGGTTGGTACGGAAGCCATCGTTATATTGCACCAGATCTTCAAACGTAGATTTGGCCCAGTTACCTTCACCTTCTTTACTGGCTGCGCCCGCTTCACGCGTTGCCTCACCGAAAGATTTTACCGCCTGAACATTGGCCTTGGCCACGATTTCTCGCAGTACTGCTTGCGCTTCCTCTTCAGTATCACGTGCAATCACAAATGCATTTACGCCAATTTTCACAGAGTGGTTGTTCGCTTTGGCTTTTTCACGAATATCATCGATCTGTTTTTTCAGCTCTTTAGGTGTATTGCCATTGGTGAAGTACCAGTCAGACACGCGAGATGCCATATCGCGTGCTGCTCGGGAACTTCCCCCCTGGAAGATTTCAATATACGGTTTTTGTACCGGTTTTGGACTCAAGGTATAGTCTTGGAACTGGTAGTATTTACCATCAAAACTAAAATTGTTTTGGGTCCAGACCCCTTTCAGGCTGCGAATAAATTCTTCTGAACGTGCATAACGTTCGTCATGTTCCGGCCATTCTTCACCAATTGCATCAAACTCGCCACGGAACCAGCCACTTACGACATTAATCGCAATCCGGCCATTGGTGAGATGGTCAATGGTGGCCAGCTGCTTCGCTGCCAGCGCAGGCTTCCATGGGCCCGGCAAGATCGCGGCAATCACTTTTAAACGTTCAGTTTTTGCCAGGATGCCATGACTGAAACTCACTGATTCATGCTGGTTTTCAGCGTTATAGCCCGCAGTAAAACGGATCTGGGTCAGGGCATAATCAAAACCTGCTTTCTCAGCAGTTTGCGCCAGACGGACATTATAGTCATAGCTCCAGTCAGTACGCTGTTCAATGTCGCTGACCACCAGACCGCCACTGACATTTGGAACCCAGTAAGCAAATACAATATTTTTATCTTGAGACATTATTCTTACCCTCTGAATGAAGCGGCTATTAAGCCACTTGAGTCTTTGGCACTTTCTTGCTGTGCAAACGGGATTCTGCGGCATCCAGGCTTGGCACTGCAGCTGAAGGTAAAACTTCTTCCTGTTCGATTTGCTTGTTGATGCCTAGGCTCTGGTTGGCTTGCTGAGATTTTTCTTTAATGACCTCAGCACGCTGCCCCTTTGCTGGCGCCCATTCAAGGATCGGTAGGGCACGAGCCACTGCCAGGGTAATACGGGCACGGAGTAATTCGCTGTGAATGGTGTATTCAGGCGTAAAGTCACGATCTGTGGCATATACCCCGATTGGTAAGGTTTGTGCCTGGAAGAAGCTGAATAATGGGCGTAATTGGTGCTCAAGAACCAGCGCATGACGGTCACTACCACCAGAAGCTGCTAAAAGAACCGGTACATCTACCAGCGCCGTTTGTTCTACGAAGTCAAAGAAATGCTTGAACAGGCCCGTAAATGAAGCGCGGTAAACAGGCGTACCAACAATCAGGGCATCTGCTGCTTCAACGGCTGCTAGATCATCCTGCACGCGTTGCGGTAACTGGTTACGGTAAATTGCACCACCTAAAAGCTGGCCGATTTCGCTAAATTTAATGAAATGTACATTGATTGGCGTCGCTTCACCCAGTTCATCCAGAATGGCTTGAACCAATGCTTCGGTTTTAGAGGGGTGATTCAGGCCGCCAGAAACAGCCACGATATTTAAAGGTTTTTGCTCGGAAAAATGGGACATGTGAAGTACCTAAAAATGGTTAAGCTCGGAATGACCCTATTAATCCCGATTGCCGCAGTAGGTGTAAAATAACGAAATGCTGAAAAGTTATCTGATTTTTCTATATAAGCGGAAAATGTGCTTCTGAAACGGATAGAGCTGGATAAATGGCTGATAACTATATTTATATTGAATAAAGATAAGCTATGCAGAATAGGAATAAATCATATATAAAAAAGTGATGAGAATTAAAGAATTATTGAAATAAGCCAAAATTTAAAAAAATTAAAGAAAAACTCCACATTATTTAAAAAATTGGCGATCTTGCATATCCATAAACTGGCTTGTGTGGTTAGAATAGGAGCTACTGTGCACAAGATCTCTCTCACGTCCTATGAATATTTTAATCGTTGATGATCATCCACTGTTTCGTCATGCTCTGATCCAAGCTGTTCGTTATAGTCTGCCACAAGCGCAGATTCATGAAACTGCAGCAGTCAATGAATTTTATGAACGTCTAGAAAATGGTCCTGAGCCTGATCTTGTCCTTCTGGATTTAAACCTGCCAGGTGCATCGGGCTTTTCTGCTCTGGTCCACGTTCGCGCCCAATATCCTTCGATTCCAATTATTGTCGTTTCTGCTCACGAAGAAGCCAGCATTATCCAGCGTGCGATTGCACATGGTGCAATGGGCTATATTCCAAAATCTGCACATCCAAGCCATATTGGTGAAGCGATTCGTGAAGTCCTCGAAGGTGAAATCTGGTTACCACCCAATCTGCCAGCCAACATGAACTTCGATCCGCGTGCTGCAGACGAAACTGCATTGGCAGAACGGATTCAGTCACTGACACCGCAACAATTCCGTGTCTTGATGATGGTAGCCGAAGGCTTACTGAATAAACAGATTGCCTATGAACTGGATGTTTCAGAAGCTACGATTAAAGCGCACGTAACAGCGATCTTCCGTAAGCTGGGTGTACAAAACCGTACCCAGGCGGTGCTTGCCATCAATGCCTTGAATATTGAAGAAAAGAAAATGTAAGTGATGCTGCTTACAAAATAAAAAAGACCTCAGATGAGGTCTTTTTTATTGCGAGAATGTTGCCAGATTAAGCAATATAATCCTGTTTTTGGGTAACATCGGTACAGAACATGGGATTCAGTGCGGATTGCAGTTCATCAATCTGTTCTTGGGTGACATAGCCTTTAGAGATGAGGTATTCTGCTACGCGATCATCCCGTAGACTCAGGAAAGTCGCATCATACACACCTAAGTCTACAAACAGGACAGCAGTTTCCAGACTGTTAAAACGGTCCAGATAAACTTCATCTTCATACATCAGGAATACATGCTCGTCTGTGCTATTCGGATCGACCTGTAGGTGCTCTGCCAGTTCATGCGGGCAGGTTTTGATAAAGAGCAAGTCAGAGAGTTCATCAAACTGGGTGGTATCCAGGCAATCTTCTTCATTTTTCACTTTGCCGAGCCACGCTTTAAAGACCAGTACGGCACCACCACGCAGCAGCATACTCCAGATCTGATGACGGGTTTTTGCTGGTAAATCTTCGGCTTCCGCTTCCAGAGATTCAATCAACTTGTTTTCCTGTTCAGCCAGACGTTCAAATAAACCTAAACCTTGCGGTTTATAGGCATAGGGTTCAAAGACATCAAAATGCAGTTCATCGAAAACTTGCAGGGCTAAAGGAACTGCATGCTGATACAGGGTTTCAAGTGCCTGAATCTGGGTATCGTCGAGTTTGCTGTATTTAAACATTTGCGTCCAGTCGATGCTGGGTAATAAGGCATTAGCACCATATTGGCGATGGAATTGCTGAGTCTGTGCGGGAAGCTGAGCAATTGATTCATCGAGTTTCATTTTTATAACTCCTATCTAGCAGTGCAAATAGACCAGCTGCCAAAAGGATTTAGGCATTGTCAGATGGAAACTGATCGTTTCTTATATTGTCTATTTTTAGAGCTAAGCCTGTTGTATTAAAAATACGACCAAAGTTCTATCTGCCATAAAATAGGATTAAAAATTAATTTAAAACAACAACTTAAATAATTGTAACTAGGTGTACACATGTATATTAATAGAATTGGTGGCTTTTGCCATAGAGAATGCTGAAATGATAATTTTGAGCAATTTATCAGCAGGAATTATGTGAAATTTGGTGCTTTTAGCACATTGGCCTGATTTTTTTGCCAGTCAGGTAAAGAAAGGTATTTATTCAGTATAAAAAATGCCCATTTTTAAATCATTAAAATGGGCATTGAGATGGAAATAAAAAGTTCTAGTTACCGGAGATTTTCAGACCGGATAACCAGGAACGGAGTGAAGCAGGCTTTAACGGTTTTTTCAGCAGGACAATATTTAAATCCTTCAGGCGCTGTGGCAGTTCCGGATCAGAATCTGCGGTAATCAATGCCACCGGAATATCACTACTACGATGTTCCAGAATAAAGTCCAGACCGATTTTATCCTGATTTAAATGCTGATCGACCAGCCAGACCTGAATATTTTCCTGCTGGATCATTTCGGCTGCCTGTTCTGGTTCAGTGGCTTTAAAGACCTGATAGCCCCATTTGGTCAATAAGGTCGACATGCCTTCCAGAATGGTTTCATCATTGTCCAAACATAGAATCTTAAAGGCCTTGGACTTCAATGGCACAGCCTGAACAGGGGCGGCAATGACTTTCGGCGCTGCGGTCAACGGTACTTCAATCATGAAGCAGGAACCTTTGCCCAGCTCGGAAGAAACATGAACTGGATAATCCAGTAGTCCGGTCATACGCTGCACGATGGCGAGACCAAGCCCCAGACCCTGTTCACCCCAAGGCGAAGTATGGCCACATCGCTCGAATTCCTGGAACAGCTTGATCCGCTGTTCTTCAGCAATACCGGGACCGGTATCCCAAACCCCGATCCGGATATGATTTGGCCGGTTGCTAGAACGCAGTACACCGACCACGACCTTACCTTTGGCGGTATAACGTAGGGCATTGCTGACAAAGTTCTGGATAATCCGGCGAATCCATTGTGGATCGGTGTCAATCCAGAACTGGGCATCATGCACTCGCAGTTTGATGCCACGTTGTGCCGCAATGGATTTGAATTGCAGTTCCAGATCACTTAATAAATCATGCAGTGGATAAGCCTGGCGTTTCGGCTGAATCGTACCGCCCTCCAGTCGGGCAATATCCAGCAGAGCTGAGAGCATGCTTTCTGCCCCATGCAGGGCACGATCCAGTTGCTGCAGGGTCTTGCGATCTTCTTCGCTTTGTACACTTTGCTCCAGCGCCGTACTGAACAGACGTGCAGCATGCATGGGCTGTAACAGGTCATGACTGGCGGCAGCAATAAAGCGGCTCTTGGACATATTGGCTTTGTCGGCTTGTTCACGCGCCAGTTGCTGTTCAGACAGGGCATCAGCGAGCTGCTGGGTACGATCCTGAACCCGGGCTTCCAGTAATGCTTCATTTTCACGGAAGGCAGTAATATCGGCAAAGGTCGTCACGAAACCACCGCCTTCAATTGGGTTACCCCGCATCTGAATCACGCGGCCATCTTTACGGATCCGTTCAAATTCATGCGCACTGCCGACCTGCATCCAGTGAATCCGTTTACGCACATGTTCTTCGACCGAGCCCGGACCACATTCACCGCGTTCAGCGTTATAACGGATTAGGTCAGCGATTGGACAGCCGACATAAACAATATCTTTTGGATAGTCGAACAGTTTCAGGTATTGGTTGTTCCAGGCGACCAGACACATATTTTCATCAACCACACTCACCCCTTGGGTCATATGGTCGATCATGGTCATGATCAGGTTCTGGTTAAAACGCTGCCATTGTGAGGCCTGATCCAGAATATTCGCCACCTGACCGAGGGCCAGGCCATTATTCACCATCGCGGTAGTCAGCAGGGTACGTGCCGAGGCTGCACCAATGGTACCGGCCAGATACTGCTCAGTAAAACGCCACCACATGCCATTGGCACTGCTATTTTCATTCAGTTCCACACTATTTTGAGCACAGAACTGCTGGAAGGCCTGCATGGTTGGACCTTCACCGGTAATGCGCTTGGCCAGCGTAATCAGGTCACCAACTTTTAAACGGGCCACATCCTGATGCGAGTAGCTGACATCAGTAGATGGACTTTGAGAAGGAAGCGGCTTGGTTTCATAGTAGAAGAAACTTTCCGCCTGAATCTGTTCAGCCACACTTGGACGGAACATCCGGGAAACCCAGATATATAGGAATGTGTTCAGACCTAGTGCCCAGACCACACCATGCGTTAAAGGATCAAAAGATTCGAAACCGATCAGGGCTTCAGGACGTAACCAGTTCCAGCCCAAAGGACCCTGTTCCAGAAAACTCTGGCTGAACTGCTGATAGGCTTCTGGCAGGCTGCGCAAAATCGTTGGTAATAGCAGGGTATACGACCATAAAGCGAAACCGGTCAGCAGGCCAGCATATACACCTTGCTTACTCCCACCACGCCAATACAGACCACCAATCAGGGCAGGGGCGAATTGTGCCACGGCACTAAAGGCCAGCAGACCAAAGACTGAGAGCTGGTCAATATCATTAAAAAAGTTGAAGAACAGAAAGCCCATCAACATCACGGCCAGAATACAGATCCGGCGGGTAAATTTCAGTACCAGTGGTAAACGCTTGTCATGCCGTGAAATCAGGTTTAAGCGCCAGAGCGCTGGCATGATCAGGTCATTACTCAGCATGATCGACAGGGCGACTGAAGACACCAGTAACATACCAGTCGAAGCCGAGAAACCGCCTAAGAAGGCCAATAAGGTCAGCCAGTCCTGATTATAGCTAAGCGGTAAAGACAGTACCGCGACATCTGGAATCGCTAAATATTGGGGAGCCGCATGCAGTGCCCAGCTGGCAATCGGGATAATTGCCAGTGTGGTCAGAATCAGATAAATGGCAAACCAGCGACGTGCACCACGGATATGTTTTTCATCCCGTAATTCAACCACTGCTACGTGGAATTGACGTGGCAAGCAGATAATCGCCAGTGCAGCCAACAGGGTCTGTACCCAGAAACTTTCCGGTACGCCAAACAGCTGTACATCATGGAAGGTTGACTGAATATCGCTACTGATCTGAGGCAGATTTTCTGGTGCTTCAAAAATAAAGAAACAGGCTACGGCCAGCAAGGCAAATAACTTAACAAAAGACTCAAAGGCGACAGCCAGCATCAGACCGCCATGCTGTTCGGTGTTGGCAATCTGCCGGGTACCGAAAATCATCGCCAGAATCGCCAGGACGCCAGTCAGGAACAGTACGCTATTGGTGGTACTGGCAATCCCGGCTGAAGGTTCCAGAATGACCGCCGCACTCAAGGCAATTGCACGTAACTGCAAAGCCAGATAGGGAATGATGGCAATCACCGCCAGAATGGTGACCAGCGAAGCCAGAGGCCCACTCTTACCATAACGTGCAGCGACGAAGTCGGCGATAGAGGAAATCGCATGATGCTGGCGTACCCGTCCCAGACGGCGCCAGATATCGTAACCAATCGCGACAAAGAGCAGGGGACCAAGATAGATCGGCAGGAAAATAATTCCTTCACGAACCGCAGCACCGGTCGCGCCATAAAATGTCCAGGAAGAACAGTAGACGCCTAAAGTTAAACTAAACAATAGCATGCGGCCACGGGTACTCAGCCGGCTGGCATGTTTTTCCCCATAGAAAGCGCAAGTAAAGAGTAAAGTGATATAGAGGGCGAGCACCCCTATGATGAGCCAACTGTTCATATAGCCTGATGTGTACTGTGCATGACGCTATGATACCGCATCATGCACTCAGCAGTTTAAATTGATCATTTTTTAACGACCAAAGTCTAAATTACAAGTCATTCTAAATGTTGTTATTTTGCAACAGTGATAATTCGAATTAAAAAATAGTAAGCCCATGGTGGGGCTACAGGAGTGTAACTATGGATGAGGCCCAAGTAGAAAGAATTCTACAGAATCCCAAATTCAAAGAAATGGTACGTAGAAAAAGTACGCTGAGCTGGACCTTAACCGGCATCATGCTATTTGTCTATGTCGGTTTCATGTTGCTTGTTGGCTACAACAAAGAATTTCTATTGTCTTCAATTTCTGGCGGTGTAACGACCTGGGGTGTACCTCTAGGTATCGGTATCATTATTTTGTCTTTTATATTGTGCTGGGTGTATTCCTACATTGCCAATAACAAACTTGATCAGCTGAACAGAGAAGCAATTCAGGAAGTGGAAGCGATTACAAAAGAAAAGGGGCAACACTAAGATGAAAGGGATTTCATATCAAGCGCTTGCTGCTGCAGCGCTGACCTTGCTCAGCTCGGCAATGGCATTTGCTGGACCAGATCTGGGTGCTGCGGAGCAGCAAGCGACCAACTGGCACGCGATTATCATGTTTGTGATTTTCGTTGGAGCAACCTTATTTATTACCAAATGGGCTGCCAAACAAACCACAAATACTAATGATTTCTATACTGCCGGCGGCGGGATTTCTGGCTTCCAGAACGGTCTGGCCATTGCTGGTGACTTCATGTCTGCAGCATCTTTCCTCGGTATTTCCGCGATGGTATTCCTGTCCGGTTTTGACGGATTGCTGTACTCACTAGGCTTTATGGTGGGTTGGCCAATCGTTTTATTCCTGGTGGCAGAACGTTTGCGTAACCTGGGTAAATTTAACCTGTCTGATGTAGTGTCGTTCCGTCTGGAAGAAAAACCAGTGCGTACTCTAGCTGCATTAAGTTCACTGGTTGTGGTTGCGTTTTACCTGATCGCACAGATGGTAGGTGCAGGTCAGTTGATCAAGTTACTCTTCGGTCTGAACTACAATATTGCTGTGGTGATTGTTGGCCTGTTGATGATGGCTTACGTAATCTTCGGTGGCATGCTAGCGACCACTTGGGTACAGATCATTAAAGCAGTAATGCTGTTGTCTGGTGCGACATTTATGGCTTTCATGGTAATGAAGGGCGTAGGTTTCAGCTTTACCAATATGTTTGAACAATCGATTCAGGTTTACTCTAAAGTACATGACTTGAGCCTTGCAGATGCAACCAAGATTATGGGTCCGGGTAATCTCGCTTCGAATCCGGTCGATGCGATTTCTCTTGGTCTGGCGCTGATGTTTGGTACAGCAGGTCTGCCACATATCCTGATGCGTTTCTTTACAGTAAAAGATGCCAAAGAAGCACGTAAATCAGTGGTGGTTGCAACAGGCTTTATCGGTTACTTCTACCTGTTAACCTTCATTATCGGTTTCGGTGCGATTCTATACGTAGCGAACAACCCGCAGTTCCTGGACATTGCAAAAATGGCAATCACAGGCAAGCTAGAGCTGGTGGGCGGTAACAACATGGCCGCGGTTCACCTGGCAGATGCTGTGGGTGGTGACCTGTTCATGGGCTTCATTTCTGCAGTGGCATTCGCAACCATTCTTGCGGTAGTTGCAGGTTTGACCTTGTCAGGTGCTTCAGCAATTTCACATGACTTGTATGCAAACGTATTCAAGAAAGGCCGTACTACACCTGAATCTGAACTGCGCATGTCTAAAATTGCAACTCTTGGTCTTGCTATCTTTGCGATGATCTTGGGAATTCTGTTCGAGAAGCAAAACGTTGCCTTCATGGTAGGTCTGGCATTCTCGGTAGCAGCATGTGCCAACTTCCCGGTACTAGTACTGTCTATGTTCTGGAAAGGCCTGACCACACGTGGTGCTGTCATTGGTGGCGTGGTTGGTCTGGTGACTGCGGTAGTGCTGATTGTACTGTCTAAAGCCGTTTGGGTAGATACTTTCGCGATTTCAGATACACCAGTCGTTCCATTTAATGGTCCTGCATTATTTGCAATGCCATTGTCTTTCTTCTGCTGCTGGTTCTTCTCCATCACAGACCGCTCAGTGAAAGCACAGGCAGAACGCAAAGCTTTCGATGCACAGTTTGTTCGCTCACAAACAGGTATTGGAATCTCAGGTGCATCTGATCATTAAGATCTGATGTCCTAAAAAAGCCTCCTGATGGGTAATGCCAGTCAGTTAAGCAGACATTAGAAAAATGTAGTAAAAATGAGTGTATGCCAATACGCTCATTTTTTTATGACTTTATCTGAAAATTTAGATTGTACTCTTCAACATTCTCTACCTTCACTTAGCCATTTCAGTGAATTCATTGATTTAAATTGGATTGAAGAGAGCCTGCGTCAAACAGGTAAGGCTTCTATCAGGAGAAGAAAATTACCTGCCGAACATGTGGTATGGCTGGTGATTGGGCTTGCCCTGTTTCGAGATCAGCCGATCGGGTATGTGGTAGAGCAACTAAAACTTGTGTTTGGTACCACAGAATATTGCGTTCCCAGTGCAGCAGTACAAGCACGACAACGCTTAGGGCGAGAGCCCTTGAATGCCTTGTTTTCTCTAC